>DLGS01000173.1 GCA_002482815.1 Bacteroidetes bacterium UBA7688 | reverse complement strand
ACCGTATGCAGCTCTTCGTTTAAGGATTGCAGCTCTTCATTTGTACTTTGCAATTCTTCATTTGAAGAAACAATCTCTTCGTTACTGGATTGTAGTTCTTCATTAGCTGATTCTACTTCTTCAATCAATGCCTGCAGGTTTTCTTTTGTATCCCTTAATTCCCGTTCTATTTCTTCCACCAGAACGGATGGATACATTTCCTTCGCATTCGTTTCGTTCAGTGCTTTCCTTGGTATTAATTCTTCTTCTTTGAGTATAATAAAGAGAAAGGGTTGCAGATAAACTTTTTGTATCAGGAACGGTTTGATAATTATAGTTATCCTTCGCTCCTGTTTGTTTTGTATAATCTGGATATTCTTCTGTACGACCCGATTGTTATCTTTAATTGCCTTTCTGATTCCGCTGTTAAGAGCAACAGACAAGTCTGCTGAAACCATTTTCAACAGATTGAAATTAAATGCACCTTCCGGGAAATTTAAAAATTTCTTGAAGTTCCCAATAGCTTGTTTTACCTCGAAATCCTTGTCTATCAGAATGCCGGCATAATCATATTCCTCTATTAATGTTTCCTTGAAAATTTCATTCAGGTTATTCAGCGCGTTTTTAGATTTCGCCTGCTGTAACAGCGGATTATGAATTGTCCGGTCTTCCAGGTTTATTGGATTTTCGAAATCAGAAATGCGGTCTTTACTCACACATTTATAGATTTTCCATTTCCGGTCAACTTCGCTTACAACATCTTTTAAAACGCCAATATTCTCGCTGGCTCCAAGAAAGATGTATCCGCCATCGAGAATTGAAAAATGAACTTTTTGTAACACAACTTTTTGCAATTGCGGATTCATGTAAATCAGCATGTTGCGGCAACTCAGTAGATCAATTTTGCTGAATGGAGGATCTTTACAAATATCGTGTCGGGCAAAGACAACCATTTTTCTGATTAGAGGTATTATCCGGTAGCCACCTGCTTCTTTAATGAAATATTTTTTTAACCTTGTCGGCGAAATGTTTTTTACCTGAGCATCGGTATAGAGCCCCCGCGATGCGATATCAATGACTTCCTGGCTAATGTCGGTTGCAAATATTTTGACATCAAGATCCTGTTCTTTCTGTTGTTCAAGGCATTCGTCAAACAGCATTGCTAAAGAATAGACTTCTTCGCCGGTGCTGCATGCTATAGTCCATGTTTTAACAGTTTCACCGCTTGCTTTTTTAGAAAGGATCGCCGGGATAACGTTGTTTTTTAGCAAGGTAAATGATTCTTCATCTCTGAAAAATTTGGTGACGTGCAATAGGAATTCTTTACATAATTTTCTGGTTTCTGCGTGATTGCTGGAAAGGTATTTATAGTATTCAGCTAATGATTTAATACCTTGCTCCAACATCCTTTTTGCCAATCTCCTGTTGATTGTTGGCCGTTTATATTGGGTGAAATCATGGCCGGTAACTTTATAAACCAATTCAAGAATATCCAGACGGGTTGCTTCTTCCTGATTGTTCATCGCGGTGAGAGACCGCAATAGGGGGGCTTCTTCCACGAATTCCAGCAATTCTTCCGGAATCATTTCCGGTGCAAGAATCATATCGCTGCATCCTGTGGCAATGGCGCTGTTTGGCATGCCATCAAATTGCGCTGTTGCCGGATCCTGGACCACGACGGTTCCGCCATTATTTTTAATGGCCTGAATGCCTTTTGAGCCATCAGAACCTGTTCCCGATAAAATAATCGCAATTGCTTTTTCTGCACTCTCATTCGCTAAAGATTCGAGAAAAATATCAATGGCAGTATTAGGTAGATGATCCCGTATTTTTTCAACAACAGATAGCGTTCTGTTTTGTAAAGTGATAATTTTTCCCGGTGGAATAAGATAAATGGAGTTGGGTTTTACTTCCATTTTGTCTTTAGCCTCAAATACCATCATTGCGGTATGCTTTGACAGTAATTCCGCCATCAGGCTTTTGTGATCCGGTGATAAATGCTGAACAACTACAAAAGAAAATCCGGTTCCTTCCGGCATGTTGTCAAACAATTCATTGATTGCTTCCAATCCGCCGGCAGAAGCTCCTATCCCGACTACATAATTTTTATCAGGATTGTTTACTGAGGGTTTTTCTATTGAGTTACTCGTCATTTATATATACTGTTTTATGGAACTGCACCAATTGCAGTTGTCAGGTTTAAAACCTGATTTCCTTTATTGACGGCAGGGTTTATGCTGGTTTTTTGCCTGTTGTTAGACCATGTTATTTAAAATGCTACCAGGCTGCTTTTTTCATAGACTGTATATTCTTTTGTTGCAGCATCATCGATATAATTATTCAGTGCATCCTGCAATTCAGCTCTCAGTTCCGGTCTTTTCTCTATGTCCATGTAAAGAATTGCTTCGCCAATCGGGCCGGTTAAAATTATGCCATAGTCAACAACAGTGGCCTTTGTAACCTGCGCCATCGGAATGTTTACAGCTTTATCTGAGGTTTCAAAAGTCAGGGTTTCTTCCCAATGGTTTAATTTCGGATCGCGTAGAATATAATATTCCGGATCTTTATTCAAGTCGACACGATTGACTAGTTCGTGCACCTTCGCAAAAACAAATTGCAAAGATGGGTTTTCTGCATTTTGTTGTGCCTTGCCCGCAAATGTTGCCAGAAGAAAACTGATGGTAAGAACAAAGTTTTTCATAACAGTCTGATTTTTTTAGGAACTAAAATATATATTTTACAGTAAACGAAAAAGGCAGCTTTCTTTTTTTCAACTGAAAAATAGTAAGAAAGCTACCTGCAATTCCGGGTATATGTTTTTTAATTTTGCATATTGAACTACTATTATTTCAGAAAGGAATTTATGTGATTTCTGATTTAGTACTGCTATGCGTATTGTTTTTCGTCAATACCATAGGCTTCAAATATTTTTTGTTTTATTTTTTTGCTTAATGGTTTACGTCCATTTTCGATTTGAGTAATGGTTACATTCGGTACACCTATTTTAGCAATAATATCTTTCTGCGTAAGGTTCATATGGAACCTGAATTCTTTTAAATTAAATTGATTCATTGTAGTAAGTTTTTCTCAGGACAAAGGTGCAAATGCAATTCCAATGCTTCTTTACACGTTATGGTTTATGTTTTACATTATTTCCATTATTTTAAGTTATTACATTTTATTTCCTGCCTGCACGGCCAATGACTAATGCAATAACAGCGATAATAGCAACAACTATAAAAACTCCTACACCAACTCCTGCCTTGAAAATTCCTCCGATTATTTCGCAGGATGTAAGGCTTACTGATAACAGTATCAGTAATAAGACGGGCACTATCAGTTTGTTTTTCATAAATCAAAGGTGTTAATTCTAGCCTTTAGTTTGTTATACTTTAAAATTCATGTTTTACAATATTTTAAGATTCCTGCTTAGTGTATCTACAAAAAATGGCCCTCTTTAAGGAGGGCCATTTAATTCGCTTTTTTAATTAACCGTTTATTTAGCCGCTATTCTCCATATTATTCCACTAACGTCATCAGCAACCAACAGTGCGCCGTCTTTTGTTTGGGTTACGCCTACCGGCCTTCCATAAACGGTTCCTTTCTCCAGGTCCGCAATAAATCCTGTAAGGAAATCTTCAGGTTTGCCGGCCGGTTTCCCGTTTTTAAATGGTACAAACGCGACTTTATAGCCTGCTAATTCTGAACGATTCCAGGAACCATGTTGACCGATGAATGCACCGTCTTTATACCTATCAGGAAACAGGTCCGCAGTATAAAAAGCTAAGCCTAATGATGCTGTATGCGCTCCCAGCGGAACCTCTGGGACGATTGCCTTTTTTACTGATTGTGGATTTTCTCCTTTTCTCCTCGGATCTTCGTTCTGGCCAAAATAGGAATATGGCCACCCATAAAAGCCACCCTGTTGCACACTCGTTAGATAGTCCGGCACCAAATCATCACCCAGCTGATCTCTTTCGTTTACTACGGTCCATAGTGTATTGGTTCCAGGTGCCCAATCCATTCCAACCGGGTTACGTAATCCGGCGGCATAAATTTTTTCTCCTGTTCCATCGGGGTTTATTTCAAGTATATTGGCTCTTCTGATTTCATATTCCATTCCATGTTCAGCCACATTACTTGCTGAACCAACACTGATGTAAATTTTTGTTTTTGCAGCATTTGCCACAAGATTTCTCGTCCAGTGGTTGTTGTATCCACCTGCCGGTAGATTCAATATTTTTTCCCCCGCTACAGTAATCGTTGTGTCGCCTGTTTTATAAGGGAATCTCAATAGACCATCTGTATTGGCAACATACAGCCAACTGCCAATAATCAGCATTCCATAAGGCTGATTTAGTTCGCTGATCAAGGTATAAGTTTCATCAGGATTTCCATCACCGTTTTTATCCCGAAAGAGTAGAATCTGATTGGCACTCTTTCCGGGAACTTCGGCTTTCTGCTGACCAACCACAGCTCCAATTATTTTTTGCTTTACTGAGCGTTCCGAGTTTGATAAAGCCACCAGCACATCCCCGTTTGGTGCAACAAACATGTTCCTCGGGCTTTTGATGCCCGAAGCAAAACGGCTTACCACAAAGCCTTCCGGTGCAACAGGTGTTTTCCCTTCCGGCCATTCAATAACTTTACTGAAATTAACATGGGATTTTCCTGGTGGCGGCAATTGAATTTCCTGATGTGCCGTTTTTACTGTTGCAGGTTGTTGCGAATTTGCATTATTGCCGCAGGCCAAAAATAGCAAACTGCTGCCTGTAACGAATAGTTTCGATTTTAGTTTCATAGTAAATATCATTTCTTTGCTGAGTTTGAATCGGTCCCATTTTCCGGTCTGATAATAAGTCGTAATGTCGGGTCGTTTGTGATGAAACTCCAGAACCAGTTTAAGGCCAGCTTTATCTTGTTTCTGAAGCCCGCAATCGGAATGATGTGAATAAACAACCAGGTGAGCCAGGCAAAGAAGCCTTTAAAAAAACCATTCGGCAAATCGACAACTGCTTTGAATTTTGATATAATAGCCATGCTGCCTTTGTCTTTGTATACAAAAGGTTTCTGGCTGTTCCCTGCTGCAATATTGATCAGATTTTTTGCTAAGAGTTTACCTTGTTGAATGGCTACCTGTGCCAGTTGTGGATGAGCATTTGGATATTTTGGGTCGGATGTCTGATAGCATAAATCACCAATTGCAAAGATGTTGTTGGTGCCCATTACTTTATTGTATTCATCTACCAATATTCTTCTTCCACGCGTAATACTCTCTGCAGGCAAGCCCGGAGCTTCGCGGGCAACAACACCGGAGGCCCAAACTAAAGTTTTTGAGTTTATAATAGTACTGTCTGAAAAAGTAACCTTATCTCCATCAAAATCTTTTACAGCCTTATTCAATATGATGTGGACTCCAAGCTCTTTTAAAGTCGAATAGGCTTCTTCCTGTGCTTTTCTACTCATTGGCCCGAGTAAGGTTTGCGCAGCATCGACTAAATAAATGTGTCCTTTATTGTAGCGCAATTCAGGATAATCTTTGTTGATAATATTCTTTCCCATTTCTGCCAGCATGCCTGCCACTTC
>DLGS01000206.1:472-25719 GCA_002482815.1 Bacteroidetes bacterium UBA7688 | reverse complement strand
TCGCCATACAATGTGCCATAGCCAGTTGCCAATTCGCTTTTGTTGGAAGTGTTGAGCAAAATTGAACCAAATTTATTGCTCAAGGCCATCACCATTGCCCCACGGATGCGCGACTGCAGGTTCTCTTCCGCCACAGAAAAAGCCAATCCAGAAAACACAGGTTCAAGTGCACTTTCGTAAGCTTCAAAGACGTTTTTGATTGGAATAATATCGTATTGGGTATTTAGATTTTCAGATAATTGCTCCGCATCACTTACAGAATGTCCGGTCGAGAATTGGGATGGTAAAAGCAAGGCGCGTACGTTTTCGGCACCCAGTGCTTCACAAGCTAAAGCCAATACCACCGCACTGTCTATACCACCTGATGATGCGACAATCGCTTTGCTGAAATTCATTTTGCGGAAGTAATCACGGATGCCAAGAATGATGGCTGCGTGTATGCCGGCAATATTCAATTCTGCTTCAAAGTTTTCTCCTGAGACAGGATGAGCAAAATATGGCTTTGTATTCTTGTCTGCTATTTTTAGTGTCCCATCTTCATTCCAATCTATTAGCTGATTAGCTTCTTCAAAATAGGGCAACTCTGCGATTATATTTTGCGCAGCATCCATAATTATCGAACCGCCATCAAAGACAATTTCCGTCTGAGAGCCTACAGTATTGCAATACAGCATTGGTATCTGGTATTTGGCCACATTCAGTGCAATCATATTTTTACGGGCATCAGCATGGATATAATCAAAGGGCGAAGCACTCAGATTAATCATTATATCAGGTTTATGTTGTGCCAATGCATCCATTGGGCTTGCTCTGTACAATGGATTTTCCGTAATGTCCCAGATATCTTCACAAATGGTTACTGCCAGTTTTTTTCCTTTAAAATGAACAACATTCCACTCCGTAGCAGGCTCGAAATACCGGTATTCATCGAAAATGTCATAAGTGGGCAAGAGCGTCTTGTTGACGATTTGCTTGATTTCTTTCTCATAGAGGAAATAAGCGGAGTTGTGCAGGTCTTTACCCAAAAGATTTGTATTTCTGGACGGCGCTCCAATCAAAACAGCGATGGTATCAGCTTCGGCGGTAATTTTTGCAACAGCAGCCATGGACTGCTCTATAAAATCATTAAACTCCAGAAAATCCCTGGGCGGATAACCACAAACACATAATTCTGAAAAAATGATGAGTTCTGCTCCCTGTGTTTTAGCATCCCGGATAGCGGAAATGATTTTGTCTGTATTGGCTTCGAAATTTCCGATGTGGTAATTCTGTTGGGCGAGTATAATCTTCACTTCCGGGGAATATTTGATTGAATTGTAAAATTAGGCAAGATGATTAACTATATTTGCGATTGTCAACATTTATTGCTCGATTTTGCAGTATAAATGGGCACTTACAAATAAGTTATCCACATCAATTTCACATTATCCACAAATGTAAAGTTAAAATTAGCAAAAATGTTGGCCTAAGCCTTTGCTGGCTTAACTTTTAGACGGTATAAACTTTGTGGATAATTTAGGTGTGGATAAAAGTGGTAAAAAGTGGTAAAAAGTGTTTCTTTGTGTTTCATTTCGGAGCATAATTAAACAAATGGCCAATTTCATAGGCGAATACGAACTTTCCATCGACGCAAAAGGACGTTTCCTTTTACCGTCCTCCTTCAGGAAGCAAATCCCGAAGGATGCAGGCATGGAGTTTGTGGTTTCCAGAGGTTTTGAGCAATGCCTCAACCTCTATCCTATGGACGAATGGAATATTCTTTCCGAGAAAATAAACAAACTCAACGATTTTAATCCCAAAGTGCGCGACTTCAAGCGTTTGTTCCTTAATGGCGCAAACATTGTGGAAAGCGATGCCGCGGGTCGTTTGCTATTGACCAAAACTTTGCTGGAGCACGCCGGTATTTCAAAAGATATCGTACTGACCGCACAGGGAAACAAAATGGAAATATGGGACAAAGCCGCACACAGAGCACACATTCAAAGTAAAATGGGTGATTTCAGTGATTTGGCCAATGAGGTTTTAGGTGGTGGTTTTATCAGTCCGTTCGAAAATTTGGGATAATGACAGAGCAAGCGTTTTACCATACTACTGTGTTACTGAAAGAAGCAGTGGATGGGCTGGATATTAAGAAAGATGGTGTGTATGTGGATTGTACGTTTGGTGGTGGCGGTCACAGCCGTTTAATATTGGAGCATTTAGGTGAAAATGGAAAGCTGATTGCGTTCGACCAGGATGCCGATGCGTGGAGAAATAAGCCGGATGACGCAAGGCTAATTCCGGTAACTGAAAATTTTCGTTACCTGAAACGCTTCCTGAGATTGCACGGAGCGCCGCTGGTAGATGGAATTTTAGCTGACTTAGGTGTAAGTTCTTATCAGTTTGACACAGGAGAAAGAGGTTTTTCCACCCGTTTTGATGGACCGCTTGATATGCGGATGGATAACAGAAGCGAATTGACCGCCGCAAAAGTCTTGCAAACCTACAATGAGTCAAAATTGCACCTGATGTTTGAGCAATATGGTGAAGTAAGGAATGCGAAACAGCTGGCAAAGCATATCGCAACACTGAGGCCAAAAGCACCCATTAAAACAACGCAGGACTTAAAAGCATTTATTGCGCCTGTTGTAAAGGGAAATCCGCAACGTTACCTGGCACAGATGTTTCAGGCATTACGGATAGAAGTGAATGACGAATTGGGTGCATTACGGGATTTGCTGGAACAATCGGCAATGTGTTTGAAACCCGGAGGACGATTGAGCATTATTTCTTTCCATTCCTTGGAAGACAGGCTGGTAAAGCAATTTGTAAAAAATGGTGCATGGCAGATTGAGGAAGATATTTTAGGGCTTGCGCCAAAAAAGCAATTGCCTTTTAAAGAAATAACAAAAAAGCCGGTGGAGCCATCGGAAGAAGAACAAGCAAAGAATCCCCGTTCGCGCAGTGCACGTTTACGCGTAGCGGAAAAAATATAAATGAGCGAAGCAGAAGAAATACAAAACACAGAAGAGCAGGCAGAACCGGTTTCTGCAGGCACCGAAAGAGTGGCTTCGGCCAAGCTCGATTGGCGCAGTGTGGTCGATAAAATTTCCTACAAGGGCATTGTAAACAATGTTCCTTTTTTGGCTTTTATCGTTTTGCTGGGTGTGTTTTATATCGCTAATAGTCACGCTGCTATTGAAACACAGCGTGAACTGGATAAGCAGCAGAAATTATTAAAAGAGTTGAACTGGCGAAATATGGATGCGCAGTCAAAATTGATGAATGCAGGAATGGAAGCAGAAGTGATACGCAAGGGTGCAGGAATAGGAATGAAACCATTGATGATGCCGGCTTACAAAATAATAATTGATACAAATAAAGGAAAAAATACAAAATAGTTGAACGTCAGGAGAGACATACGGTTTAGGGTTTATGTGGCATTCAGTTGTATCTGTTTGTTGGGCTTTGCTATTATAATCAAAGCGGCAATGATCCAGATAAAAGACGGGCCGGCATTACGCGCACGTGCTCAGGATATGAGTTTGCGTACGGACACCATTTTTGCCGAAAGAGGAAATATATATACAGAAGACGGAACGATGTTGTGTTCAACAATTCCGCAGTTTGATGTGCATATTGATTTTACCGTAATTAAGAAGGATACTTTTTATAAGCATGTGGATGTGCTGTCGCGAAAATTGGCCGATTTGTTCAAAGACGCAACTGCTGCACAATACAAGACCAACCTGGTAAAAGCTTATAAGGATTCGACACGTTATTTCGAATTGGGTACAAAAATTCCCTACGACAAATATCTTCAGCTCCGCAGTTTCCCCATTTTCAATAAAGGTCAGCGGAAAGGTGGCATGATTGTGGATACACGCAATACCAGAGATAATCCATATGATATTCTTGCACTGCAAACTGTGGGTAAATACCAGCCTGCCATCTGGCGCGATAAGAAGTTGGTGAAGAATGTAAAAGGCTTGGAGGCAATGTACGACAGTTTGTTGAGCGGCGAAAATGGCTGGTGCATGAAACAGCGCATTGCAGCAAGTAAATGGGCCACTGTAGAAGGTTCACGGATTGAAGCACAGAACGGAAAAGATATTGTTACAACACTTGATATCAGCATTCAGAATGTTGCAGAACATGCTCTGAAAGACGCTTTGGAGCAATATCATTGCTGGAACGGAACCTGTATTGTAATGGAAGTTGCCACCGGCAAAATCCGTGCTATGGCTAATCTTGGTACGGATAAAGATAAAGATGGCCCTTATGCTGAAGATCAGAATTACGCTTTGGTACTTGCTGAGCCGGGTTCTACTTTTAAAATTGTAACCTTACTTTCTCTGCTGAAAGATGGCCTGATTAATGTAGAAGATGATGTGAATTGCTATGGTGGACAACGCCAGTTTGCACATCGCGTCATGCATGATTCCCATCACGGTTTGGGTACAATGCCTATTAAAAAGGCTTATGCTCAATCTTCTAATGTCGGAATGGCTTCATTGGCATACGAACATTATTATAAGGAGCCTAAAATATTCATTAAGCACATTAAAGATCTGCACCTTAACAGCAAAACCGGAATTGACCTGTTTGGTGAGAATAAAGCCACTATGGCCGAGCCGCACGAAAAAAATATCTGGAATGCTGCAACGCTACCTTGGCTGGCTACCGGTTATGGCGTGATGATTACGCCATTGCATACCTGTATGATGTACAATGCGGTTGCGAATGGTGGAAAAATGATGAAACCCTATCTGGTAAGTTCGGTCAGAGAGTTCGGTAAAGAGGTTAAGCATTTTGAACCAACTGTTCTGGAAGAAGCAATTGCCAGTAAAGATGTCATCGCGCAATTGAAAAAATGTACAGAGGAAGTTGTGTTAAGCGGAACAGGAAAACATATCCAATCGCCTTATTATACCATCGCAGGCAAAACAGGTACAGCTCAGGTTTGCGACAAAGGGATTCCTTATAGTGCAGGTGTTTATCAAGGTTCTTTTGTTGGTTATTTTCCGGCGGATAATCCAAAATATACAATGATTGTTGCTATTCGTACAAAGCCGCATTCTCATTCTTATTATGGCGGAACGATTGCTGCACCTGTGTTCAGGATGGTGGCAGATAAAATTTTTGCCAATGGACAAGGTTCCTGGAAAGGCGGTGCTGTGGATAGTTTTTCGAAAAGCGGCAAAACAAACTATGTCGCAAAAGCGTCTACGGTATTCAATCAGAAAACACTGTTGAATGCCATGAAGAAGCCTCTGGGTGTTCAATATAGTGCAGGTTCAATTGCCCATATTAAAATGGATTCCAGCCATAAGATTGTGGTAAACCCTCAAACGATTACTCAGAATATAGTACCGGATGTTGTTGGAATGTCGTTGAAAGATGCGGTATATGTTTTGGAAAGGCAAGGATTGAAAGTAAGAATATCAGGAAGCGGAGCCATTCAGGGACAATCCATCGCCCCGGGAAGTGTTGCAACAAAAGGACAAACTATTATTATACAGCTGAGTTAACTATTAAAATGCCATTACTGAAAGACATATTGATTAATGTGACGACTACTGAAGTGTTGGGAACAACACAGCTGGAAGTATCAGGCATTTGTATAGACTCGCGGAAAGCTGCGCCAGGAAGTGTTTTTGTGGCAATGAAAGGCACTTTGGTAGATGGGCATCAATATATCAGTATAGCAGTTGCGCAAGGTGCATCGGTTATTGTTTGCGAAACATTACCTAATGACAAAGCAGACGGAGTAACGTATGTAAAAGTGAAAGACAGTGCAATTGCCGCAGGTGAAATGGCTGCAGCTTTTTACGATTACCCAGCTAAAGAAATGGTTGTTATTGGTGTCACTGGTACAAACGGAAAGACAACTGTGACAACACTTCTATATCAGTTGTTTACTAAACTGGGATATAAATGTGGATTGATTTCAACTGTTCAAAACTTCATTGGTTCCGTTGTTGAAACAGCAACACATACCACACCGGATTCTATTTCCATTCAGTCATTGTTTGCCAGAATGCGCGATGCAGGCTGCTCTCATGTATTTATGGAGGTCAGCTCTCATTCCATTCATCAGCATCGTATTCAGGGAATTGAATTTGACGGAGCCGTATTCACCAATATTACACACGATCATCTGGATTACCACAAGACGTTTGATGAATACATCCGTGTAAAAAAACAATTGTTCGATCAGTTGCCTGCTACGGCTTTTGCTTTAACCAATATTGACGATAAGCGCGGCGCGGTGATGTTGCAGAATACAAAAGCTGAACAGCATACTTACAGCTTGCGGGTGCCGGCAAGTATTAAAGGAAAAGTGTTGGAGAATAATCTGACAGGCCTTGTGATGGTTATTGATGGTCACGAAGCGCATTTGCGCATGATTGGAACATTCAATGCCTATAATCTGCTTGCAGTTTATGGCGTTGCTAAGTTCCTGGAACAGGATGCTATTGAAGTTTTGGCTGCTTTGAGCACATTACATGGCGCTCCGGGCAGATTCGAAACAGTTGCTTCGCCTGTAGAGAAAATACTGGGAATTGTTGATTATGCTCATACACCCGATGCTTTGTTAAATGTGCTGGCAACGATTCAACAGTTGCGTGCAAATGATGAGCAAATCATCACGGTAGTAGGTTGCGGCGGAGATAGAGACCGTACTAAGCGCCCTTTAATGGCGCAGGTTGCAGTAGATAAAAGCAGTAAAACAATTCTGACATCAGATAATCCAAGAAGTGAAAATCCTGAAGAGATTCTGAATGAAATGGAAACAGAATTGACGTTTGCACAAAAGAGAAAAGTTTTGAGAATCAGTGACAGAAAGGAAGCGATTAAAACAGCATGCGCATTGGCAAATCCAGGCGACATTGTATTGGTTGCAGGAAAGGGTCATGAAACGTACCAGGAAATAAAAGGCGTGCGTCACCATTTTGATGACAGAGAAGTATTGATGGAAGCATTTAAAATTTTAAACAAATAATACAAACCGATGCTTTACTATTTGTTCACTTATTTGCGCGAAAATTTTGGAATGTTCGGAGCCGGTGTATTTTATTACATCACTTTCCGTACAGCAATGGCAATTATTTTGTCTTTGGTGATTTCTATGCTGATGGGCAAAAGCTTCATTAAATTTTTGCATAAGAAACAAATTGGAGAAACCGTTCGCGATTTGGGTCTGGAAGGGGAAAAGCAAAAAAGGGGAACGCCGACCATGGGTGGGATTATCATCATCATGGCCATCCTGATTCCAACCTTATTGTTTGCCAGAATCGAAAATGTATACATTATCCTGATGCTGCTTTCCACTGTCTGGTTAGGGTTGGTGGGATTCATAGATGATTATATAAAGGTTTTTAAAAAGAATAAAGAAGGACTTTCCGGCAGGTTTAAAATATTGGGTCAGGTTGGTTTGGGAATTATTGTTGGGCTTACACTTTATTATAACCAACACGTAACCATAAGCCGCGAAGTGGTAAAAGGCAAGTCAACACTTTATAATTCTACAGAGAAAATAGTTTCGGCACCCTATTCAAGAAAAGATGAAAATGGCAAGAAGCATACTTATGTACAGGTTAAGAGCGCCATTACGACTATTCCTTTCGTAAAAACCCACGAGTTGAGTTATGCGAAAATTGCATCCGTATTTGGCGAAAAGGCAATGAATACTGCCACGCCGGTTATCTATATCCTGTTCGTGATTTTCATTATAACGGCAGTAAGTAATGGCGCCAATATTACAGATGGTATTGATGGCCTTGCAACCGGAGTTTCGGCTATTGTTGGTATATGCCTGGGAGTGTTTGCTTACGTTTCGGGCAACTATATTTTTGCCAACTATCTGGGCATAATGCACATTCCGCACCTGAGCGAATTGTCCATTTTTATTGGGGCATTTGTTGGTGCCTGTGTCGGTTTTCTGTGGTACAATGCGTACCCGGCGCAAGTCTTCATGGGCGATACCGGTAGTCTTGCACTTGGAGGAATTATCGCATCGCTCGCCATTATTGTGCGTAAGGAATTGTTGATTCCTATTATCTGCGGAATCTTTTTAGTGGAGCTGGTATCGGTAATGATGCAGGTAACCTACTTTAAATACACAAAGAAAAAGTATGGTGAAGGACGGAGAATTTTTCTGATGTCACCCATGCACCACCACTATCAAAAGGCCGGATATCACGAAAGTAAAATAGTAACCCGTTTTTGGATTATAGGAATTATTCTGGCTATTTTAAGTATAGCAACGTTGAAATTACAATAAATATTAAGCAGGTATAAAGTGGATAAAGGTAGTCGGAAATTAGTTGTGTTGGGTGCCGCAGAAAGTGGTGTAGGTGCAGCTTTGCTTGGTAAAAAAGAAGGCTGGAATGTTTTTGTAAGTGATGGAGGGAAAATAAAAGAAGCGTATAAAAACGAATTGAATTCCGCAGGTATTGATTTTGAAGAAGGGGGACATTCGGAAGATAAAATACTCAGTACGGATTGTATAATTAAAAGTCCGGGGATACCGGAGAAAGCGGCGGTAATTAAGAAGATAAGAGCAGCTGGTATTGAATTGTGCAGTGAGATTGAATTTGGATATCGTTATAAAGGGAATAGTAAAATAATTGCTATTACAGGAAGTAACGGGAAGAGCACCACAACTAAGATGATTTATCACACTTTATCGGTTGCGGGATATGATGTGAGTATGGTTGGTAATATTGGAAACAGTTTTGCTAAGCAAATAGCAGAGGCGCCGACTGAGTGGTATGTGATTGAAGTAAGTAGTTTTCAATTAGATGATATACAAAGTTTCAGGCCAGATATAGCCTTGCTGTTGAATATTAGTCCCGACCATCTTGATAGATATGAGTACAAATATGAAAATTATATAGCAGCGAAATTCAGGATTACAGCCTACCAGACGAAGGACGATATTTTTATTACGAATAGAGACGATAAGGAAATAAGCAAGTATTTAGAAACTAACCCCATTAACGCACGAACAATATATTTTACGATGAGCGAACACACGAATCCTAACACAGACGGAGCTTTTATTGATAATGATCACTTGAATATTAATTACGATGGCGAAAACACATCGATGTCTATTCACGATTTATCAGTACAAGGGAAACACAATCAATACAACAGCATGGCAGCGGGCATTTCAGCAAGAACAGCAGGTATCAGAAGCGCAAAAATCAGAGAAAGCTTTTCAACGTTTGAAGGAATAGCACACCGTTTGGAATTTGTTGCAAGTGTTCGCGGAGTAGATTTTATAAATGACAGTAAAGCAACGAATGTAAACTCTGTTTGGTTCGCATTGGAAAGCATGAAAAAGCCAGTTGTGCTCATTCTTGGTGGTCAGGATAAAGGCAATGATTATAATGAAATAAAAGAATTGGTTGCAGAAAAAGTGAAGGCAATTGTTTGTCTGGGTGTTGATAATAAAAACATTCACGAATTTTTTAGTGCGATTGTGCCAACTATTGTTGATACACAAAGTGCAAAGGATGCCGTGTTGGCCGCTTATTCATTAGCAGAAAAAAACGATGTGGTTTTGCTGGCACCTGCTTGTGCAAGTTTCGACTTGTTTGCAAACTATGAGGATCGTGGAGATCAGTTTAAAGAAGCGGTAAAGAGTTTATAATATTATTTAGAAAGGAAGAAATGCAACAATTATTAGGACATATAAAAGGTGATAAAGTAATATGGTCAATCGTATTGCTCTTGTCTCTTTTTGGTTTGCTGGTGGTCTATAGCGCTACAGGTACACTTGCCTATAAACTCGATAAAAATGCCAGTTTCTTTATGATGAAGCAGTTGGCTTTAATCGTTTTTGGCCTGGGTCTGATCTTTATTGTACATAAAATCAATTATGCGAAATTTTCCAAAATATCAGTTTTAATGTATCTCATCAGTGTTCCGCTTTTGCTGTATACAATGCTGTTTGGAAGTGATATTAACGAAGGTTCGCGTTGGATAACCATTCCTATTATTCACATTACATTCCAGTCTTCTGATTTTGCCAAGCTTGCATTGTTTATGTATCTGGCCCGATTATTGAGTATTAAGCAAAGTGTTATTAAGGATTTCAGAAAAGGTTTTATTCCTGTATTGACACCGGTTTTGGTGATTTGCGGATTGATTGCTCCTGAAAATTTATCAACTGCATTATTGCTGGGTGCAACTTGTTGTATTCTGTTTTTTATTGGGCGTGTGCAGGTAAAGCATATTATGCTTTTGGCATTGGCAGGTATAATAGGAATACTGATATTGATTGGTGCAGCCAAGGCTTTTGATTTCGGTCGAGGTGCTACCTGGGTAAAACGTATTGAAGATTTCAGAGGCAAAGATGAGAACGGTGCAAAAAAAGCAGACCCATTCCAGGTAGAGCAGGCAAAAATAGCGATTGCCAATGGTGGTATTGCGGGTCGTGGACCGGGAAACAGCCAGCAAAGAAACTTCCTGCCACATCCATACTCCGATTTTATTTACGCAATTGTGATAGAAGAATATGGTCTTGTAGGTGGTGCCGCAATTGTGTTTTTATACCTCTTGTTTTTGTGGCGATGCATTTTATTGTTCCGGCGATGTCCATATGCTTTTGGTGCATTTTTAGGCGTTGGATTAAGTATCACACTAGTTTTTCAGGCAATGTTGAATATGGCGGTGACAGTTCATTTGGTTCCGGTTACAGGCTTGACTTTACCTATGGTTAGTATGGGAGGGTCTTCAATTCTTTTTACCAGTATAGCATTTGGAATTATCCTCAGCATCAGTCGTTATGTGGATGAAATGGAAGGTGCCGACCAAACAAATCCGGATAAAGGAAAATCGAAATTGTTTATACAGAAAGGAGCAGTAAAAAAGGGGAATACAGCAATAGCAACAGCATAAGATGAAGCAATTAAAAGTAATCATAGCAGGTGGTGGTACTGGAGGGCATATTTTCCCGGCAGTAGCAATCGGGCATGCGCTTCAGCGGATGAAACCTGGCACTGAATTGCTTTTTGTTGGTGCAATTGGTAAAATGGAAATGGAAAAAGTTCCGCAGGAAGGGTTCAGGATTATTGGTCTCGATATAACAGGGTTCAATCGCAACAATATGTTGAAGAATATTTTGCTCCCAATAAAACTCATCATGAGTGCATGGAAATCCAGAACTATTATAAAAGAGTTTAATCCTGATGTTGTTGTAGGAGTTGGCGGATATGCAAGTTTTCCGGTATTGAATGCAGCACAATCAAAAGGTGTTCATACATTGATACAGGAGCAAAATTCATTTGCAGGAAAAAGCAATAAAATTTTGGGAAAGAAAGCGGAGGCTGTTTGTGTGGCGTATGAAAATATGGATCAGTTTTTTCCGCAGAATAAAATAAAACTAACAGGGAATCCGGTTCGCCATATCATCGTTCAGAGTTCTTTTAATCAACTGGACGGACAGCAAATTTTTGGTTTGGATCCTGATTATAGAACAATTCTTGTTGTTGGAGGTAGCCTTGGTGCAAAATCGATTAATGAAGCTATTGACAAGGATCTTGAGAAAATAATAGAAGATGGAACACAGGTAATCTGGCAAACAGGAAAACACTATTTTGAACAAGCCAGAAAGCGTGCTGAACCTTTTGGTGATAAAGTGAAAGTGTTCGAGTTTATCAAACAAATGGATAAAGGATATGCAGCTGCTGATATGGTGATTTCGAGAGCCGGTGCTTTGGCAATTGCAGAATTGTGTATCGTGGCAAAACCGGTCATTTTTGTCCCTTATCCTTATGCTGCGGAAGATCATCAGACCAGCAATGCAATGGCTTTGGTAAAAAAGGATGCGGCATTATTAGTGAAAGATAATGCAGCAGCAACAGATTTGATTAGTGAACTGGAAAGATTAAAGAAGGATGATAAGAAGCAAAAATCGATGAGCGAACAGCTAAGGAAAATTGCAATTAAAAACGCGGATGAAAGAATTGCTCAATATATAATTGACCTGGCAAATGGTATTGCTATATAATATAGAATCAGAATAGTAATGGACGTACTACAACTAAAACGAGTTTATTTTGTCGGCATTGGCGGCATTGGGATGAGCGCGCTGGCGCGATTCTTCAAGCAACGCGATGCTGTAGTTGCTGGCTATGACCTTACAGAAACTGATTTGACAAAAAAATTAGTGAATGAAGGATTGGAAATCATCTATACGGATGATTTCAACCTGGTAGAGAAAGATGCCGAACTGGTTGTGTACACGCCGGCTATTCCCAAAAATAATGCGATCCTGAATTGGTACAGGGATAATAATTATCCTGTTTACAAGCGCAGTGACGTATTGCAATGGATTACAGAAGCATTCTTCGCTGTAACGGTTGCCGGTACGCATGGTAAGACAACCATCTCCACAATGACCGCCTATTTATTGCGTGAAGCAGGTGAGGGTTGTAATGCTTTTCTGGGTGGCATCGCGGTAAACTATCAGAGTAATTATTGGAGCAGCGACAACAATGTAGCTGTAATCGAAGCGGATGAATATGACAGAAGTTTCCTGAAATTATTCCCGGATGTTGCGATACTTACTGCAATGGATGCTGATCATCTTGACATTTATGGAACTGCCGAGGAAGTAGAAAAAGCATTTATACAGTATACAGGGAACATCAAACCGAAAGGCACATTGATTGCAAAGCACGGATTGAAGCGCAGTGCAGATTTGAACGGTTCAACTATACTGACATACAGCCTTCAAAATGACGCCGCTGACATTTATGCATCGAATATTGTTCAGAAGAATGGCGAATACAATTTTAATGTTATTGGCAATGGCTGGATGATTAGCGATGTGCATTTGCCAATAGGTGGAATGCACAATATTGAAAATGCAGTGGCAGCCATAGCGGTGACACAATTGCTGAATATTGATGGAAACAGCGTTAAGGATGCATTGGCGAAATTCAAAGGCGTCAAACGTCGTTTCGAGTATATTATCAAAACAGAGAAAACGGTTTTTATTGATGATTATGCTCATCATCCTGAAGAGTTGGCCTCACTGATTAAAAGTGCAAAACGTTTATTCGCAGGCAAAAAATGTGTAGTTGCTTTTCAGCCGCATCTCTACAGCCGGACAAATGATTTTGCACAGGGATTTGCGGACAGCCTTAGCCTGGCAGACGAAGTAATTCTTCTTGATATTTATCCTGCAAGGGAATTGCCAATGGAAGGAGTGACATCAAAAATGATAGCGGACAAAATGAACAATAAAGCCGTTACGGTTTTGTCAAAAGAAGGTTTACAGGAATATGTGAAAGTAGCGCCTGTAGAGCTTTTTATTACTGCCGGCGCCGGTGATATAGATAAACTTGTAAACCCGATTAAAGAAATTATACTAAATAAATAGATGACAGAGAAGCGCAAAATAT
Source organism: Bacteroidetes bacterium UBA7688 (assembly GCA_002482815.1). GTDB lineage: Bacteria > Bacteroidota > Bacteroidia > Chitinophagales > Chitinophagaceae > Rurimicrobium. The sequence continues at coordinate 12,316 of DLGS01000206.1, read as the reverse complement.
CGACCCGTAAAATAGTACAGACACTGGTAACCTTTGTGTTGCTGGGGTGCTGTGTATTTGCTACGTTGAGCGCATCGAAAATACAGGACAATAAAAAAGTAAAAGGGGTCAATATCCGTATCGAGAATGAAGAGGTTTGCAAGTTTGTCAGCAAAGAGGAAGTTGAGCAAACCTTATTTGAAAAACGACATATTGAACCCGATAACATCCGGATTGGCAATATTGATCTGAAAAAAATGGAGCATATTCTGGCAACAAATCCCTGGATTGAAAATGCCCAGGTTTTTGTTGATAATAATCGGTTTTTGAATATCGATGTTACACAGCGAATTCCACAGTTGCGTGTATTTCAAAAAAACGGACATAGTTATTACCTGGATTCTTCAAAGCATATTTTACCGCTTTCGGATCGGTATACTCACTACGAAGTGTTATTTGTAAATGTTCCGCAAATACATGAGGATAGCGCAGGGGAAGTATTAAAAAGCAGAATGTTATCGATAGCTGAATGGATAAAAAGAGATTCATTCTGGCAGGCTCAAACATCGCAAATAATTGTGAACAGCGCAGAAGATTTCGAATTAATTCCGGTTTTGGGAACACATAAAATCTTATTGGGTGATGGTTCATCACTCGATAAGAAGTTGGAAAATTTATTCGCCTTCTATCAGGATATTTTAAATAAAGTGGGCTGGGACAGATATACAATTTTGGATGCCCGGTTCAATAATCAGATTGTTGCCTCTCCATCACTCCCTTGGAAAGCACCGGTGGATAGGGCAATTACAAACATGAACTGGGTTAAATCCATAGTTGGAGATGCACCAAAAGAAGAGAATACTGCAGTAATGGCTATGCAGGGAAATATTCTTAAAATAGATAGTACAAAAGCAAGGTAATTTATAAAAGAATTTAAACTATAGTAAAAATGAGCAAGAAAGAACAACCCATTATTGTCGGCCTGGATATTGGAACTACTAAAGTAGTCGCTATTGCCGGCCAAAAAAACGAATTCGGGAAACTGGAGATTTTGAGTGTGGGAAAAACCGAATCTCAGGGTGTGCGCCACGGCGTGGTGATGAATATTGACCAGTGTATTCGCTCGATACAACTGGCAATAGAAAAGTGTCTGGCAAACAATCCTGACCTTGATATCAAAGAGGTTTATGTCGGAATTGCAGGACAGCATATTAAAAGCTTGCAAACCCGCGGTGACAGGATGCGTCCGGACACGGATTCTGAAATTACAAGGAAGGAAATCGAAGCCTTGATTAACGATCAGAAGAAGACCTTTATCCCGGCCGGTGATGAAATTATTGATATTGTTCCTCAGGAATTTTTTGTGGACGATATGCAGACAACGCTTAGTCCGGTGGGTATGAACGGTGTGAAAATCGGGGCCAACTTCCACATTGTTACCGGTGACAGAAATGCAATCCGTAACATTAAACGTTGTGTTGAACGCTCTGAGTTGAAAACAAAAGACCTGGTTTTGCAACCGCTTGCTTCAGCAGCAGCCGTAATGAGCCCCGAGGATCTCGAGGCAGGTGTGGCTATTGTTGATATTGGAGGTGGTACAACGGATATGGCTGTTTTTTATGATGGAATTTTGAAGCACACTGCGGTAATACCTTATGCCGGTGTGAATATTACAAATGATATCCATTATGGTTTAGGTGTTCTACGCGCTCAGGCAGAACAACTGAAAGTGCAATTTGGAACAGCACATGCCGACCATGCAAATCCTAATTCTTACATCACAATTCCGGGTCTGAAAGGTTTGCCGCCTAAAGAAATTTCGGTTAAAAATCTGGCACATATCATACAGGCCCGCACGCACGAGATATTGGATTATGTACTCTATCATCTCAAGCAAATCGGACTGGATAAAAGATTGTACGGCGGAATTATCCTCACAGGAGGCGGAGCAAGCCTGAAACATATCACTCAACTAACCGAATATGTAACAGGAATGAGTGCACGTATTGGTTTGCCAAACGAACACCTTGCCGGTGGGCACAGTGAAGAAATGGGTGACCCGATGTATTCGACCTGTATTGGTCTTATTCTTCGTGGGTATCACGATTTTGAGAACGGTAATTATAAAGCTTCTGAGAATAACCTTTTACATATTAATCTTGAAGAACCCAAAGCGGAACCATTAATAAATACACCCTTGCAGCAAGACTATTATGGACCCGAGCAAGCGGAAATAGGAAGAAAAAGAGGACGTCAGATCGGTAAGATTTTTGACGGCCTGAAAGACAAGCTGATGAGTATGTTTGAAGATGAAGAAGACAGAAAATTTGATTAAAAGATTGCACACAACTTTTCAAATAATAGTTCACAACTTACAAACACACAACAACCCATTTTAAAAACTAACGATTATGATACATTTCGAAATCCCAAAGAATCAATCATCCATCATCAAAGTAATTGGTGTTGGCGGCGGCGGTAGCAATGCTGTAAATTACATGTATAACCTCGGTGTAGAAGGAGTAGATTTCCTGATATGCAATACGGATTCTCAGGCTTTGGCTTTGAGCCCGATACCTAATAAAATTCAACTTGGGCCACATCTTACGCAAGGATTGGGTGCCGGAGCAAATCCTGAAATCGGAAAACAGGCCAGTGAAGAAAGTCTTGATGATATCACCAAAATACTGAAAGTAAATACCCGTATGGCTTTCATTACTGCAGGAATGGGTGGCGGAACTGGCACCGGCGGAGCTCCTGTAGTGGCTAAGGTTTGTAAAGATCTTGATATTCTTACTGTTGGTATTGTTTCTACACCATTTTCTTACGAAGGCCGCAAGCGTATGGCTCAGGCACAGGAAGGAATTGAAAGATTACGCGACCACGTTGACACTATTCTTATTATCTCAAATGACAAATTGCGTCAGCAATGCGGCAACATGCCATTCCGCCAGGCATTTGCAAAAGCTGATGATATTCTGGCAACGGCTGCAAAATGTATTACGGATGTAATTACAACTACCGGCCAGATTAACGTGGATTTCGCGGACGTTTGTACAGTAATGAAAAATGGTGGAGTTGCTATTCTTGGTAGCGCTACTGCAAGCGGTGATAATCGTGCTCATCTTGCTGTAGAGCAGGCGCTGAATTCTCCGTTGCTGAATGATAACGATATCAGCGGTGCAAAATGGATTTTACTGAATATCAATTCTGCCGAAGGTGAATTTGAACATACAATGGATGAGGCAGAAGCTATTCAGGCATTTGTTCAGCAACAGGCTGGTGATGGATGTGATGTAATCTTAGGTATGGGTAATGACCCAAGTCTGGAGGATAGGATTTCTGTTACAGTAATTGCTACAGGTTTTAATCATAAAGAAGTTACAGCTCAGTTTCACGAAAGAAAAGTAATTGATAACAAAGTTGTAGTAAGCCTTGACAGCAAGCCTGCTGTTGCTGAGATCACGAGTCCATCTGCTAATACTACACTGGCAGTAGACCCAATGGCGCCGGTTTTGAAAGAAGAAGTAAAAGACGAGATTAAGGTAGAAACCAAGGAGGATATTGTTGCAAATATTGTCAACACAGTTTGGGAACGCAACCATACTATATTCAATAATCCAAAAGAAGAGATTGTTGCAAAAGCTGAAGAACCAGCTGCTCCGGTAAATCCTGTTATGCAGTTTCAGGTAAGAACTGCTCCTGTGGCTGAAGAGCAAAAACCATTTGAAGTTTCAAGTTTTGAGCGTAATCTGAGTGAGCAGGAACTGGAGGAAAAGCGCCGTTTCGAAGAGCAAAAACGACAACTGGAAGAACGTGCAGAACGCTTACGTAATCTGAGCTTTAATGTAAAATCTTCTGAACCTGTCAATACAGATGATTTTGAAAATGTTCCGGCCTATTTGCGCAAAGACATGAACCTGGATAAAAGTGTAAATTCTGCAGATAAATTCTACAGCGGATATACGGTAGGAATGAACAAAGATAGCGAAGGTAAAAATCAAGCCTCAATCAATACAATCAATACTTTCCTGGACGGTAAAAAGCCAGACTGATTTTAGTGTGTGAATTGAATGAAAAAAGTCCGGCAATCATTGCCGGACTTTTTTATTTACCTATAATTTTTTTTCGGTGTTGCTTTCCCCAATCTCTTAATTCGTCAATTAATTTTTCCAGGGATTTTCCATGGTTCGTGATTGAATATTCAACTACCGGTGGAAAGGAATCATAAACAGTACGTTTAATTAATTTGTTTTCTTCCAGAAATTTTAATTCCTTGGACAACATTTTGTCCGTAATTCCATTAATCTCTGTGGCCATTTGCTTGAATCTTTTATTGCCAAATGACAGGGAAATGATGATTGGAAGTTTCCATCTGCCACTCAGGATTTCCAATGCATCTCTTACAGGTGTTAGCATTGCAGCACATTCAGAAGGTGTGTGTTTGATGGTTTCAGTTTTGTCTGCCATTGTTAAAAATTATAAGGCTATCAGAAAGATTAGTGCTATACAAAGGGATAGTACTATAAAAAGTATAGCAAATGTATGTAGGTTTGCATTATCAAAAAAAATTAAAATGACTTTAATAGAAAATCTGAATTGGCGTTATGCCACCAAAAGGATGAATGGCCAGGCTGTTCCTCAGGATAAGTTGCAAAACATTTTAACTGCAATACAACTAGCACCTTCTTGTGCCGGTTTACAACCTTACGACGTGATTGTTGTTAGTGACAAAGATGTGTTGAAAAAGATTAGTGAAGAAGCCTGTCAGCAACCTCAAATCCTGGAAGGCTCGCACCTGTTGGTATTTGCTGCCTGGAAAAATCTTACTGCGGATCAAGTGGAGGAATATATTAACCGTATTGCAACTACACGCAATGCTCCGGCAGAAAGCCTGGATGGTTTTAAAGCAAACCTGATGCAGTTTACACAGCGGACTCCGGAACAAAATCATAATTGGGCCGCACGCCAGGCTTATATAGGATTGGGCGTTGCTGCAGTTGCCGCAGCACACGAAAAAGTGGATGCCACACCAATGGAAGGTTTTAATCCTGCCGTATTGGATAAGGTGCTTGGTCTGGAAGAAAAAGGCCTGGGCAGTGTGGTTATAATGGCTTTGGGTTACAGAGATGAGGCAAATGATTATCTGCTTGGTGCGAAGAAAGTAAGAAGAAGCACTGAAGATATGTTTACAATAGTATAGATTTTTTATGGGTTCAGCAATTTCATTTTTTTCAACTTCGTTGCGTCGCACACTTCAGGGTCTGTTACTTTTCTCAGCTTTGCTTTGCACATGCACCGTTGCTATTGCTCAAACCTCGACTATTAAAAAGAATAAAAGAATATCAATGAACAATACAACAAATAAAATGCAGGTAGAAGTATGGAGCGATGTAATGTGTCCGTTTTGCTACATCGGCAAAAGAAAATTTGAGCATGCTCTTGCTGCATCATCCCATGGTAGCGAAATAGAACTGGTATGGAAAAGTTTTCAGCTCAATCCTGATATTACGGCAAATGACAGCAAGGATTATCTTGCCTATTTACAGCAGAAAAAAGGTTTTTCGGAGCAGCAAACAAAAGGCATGCTGGCTAATGTAACGCAAATGGCCAATGAAGTTGGACTCGATTTTCATTTTGAAAAAGCCATTGTGGCCAATTCATTCCATGCTCACAGGCTATCGCATCTGGCAAAAAAACACAACCTGCAAAATGAAATGGAAGAAGCTTTATTCATCGCTCATTTTATTGAAGGAAAAGATATTAATGATAAGGAAACGCTTACTGCTATGGCCGTTTCACTTGGTATGGATGCTGCAGAAGTTGCACAAACAATGAATAGCGCAGAATATACTGATGCTGTTAAATCCGATCAGGACGAAGCGCAGCAAATAGGTGTGGGTGGCGTTCCGTTTTTTGTATTCAACCGCAAGTATGCTATCTCCGGTGCGCAGGACGAAAAAGTTTTTGCCAATACCATTGAGAAAGCATTTGCTGAATGGAAGAAGGAAAAAGGAAATCAAAAGCTTGAAGTGACAGAAGGCAAAGTATGCAAGCCGGGTGGTGAATGTGAGTAATGGTTTACTCCAAATTTCAAACAAAACATCCTGTGTCTTAGTGGTACAGGATGTTTTTTTATGTAGCATTGCAAAAAATGAAACATGGCCCATATTCTTGAAACCTCCCGTTTGATTCTGAAAGAATTTGAAATCAGCGATGCGGCATTTATTTTAGAGCTGCTTAATACAGAGTCATGGATAAAGTATATCGGTGACAGAAACGTGCATACAGTTTCGGATGCAATAAGCTACCTTCAGAATGGTCCCATTTCAAGCTATCAGAAAAACGGATTTGGTTTATGGCTGGTAGAATTAAAAGACCCTAAAATGCCGATTGGTATGTGTGGTTTGATAAAGCGTGATGATTTTGAGTATCCCGACATTGGTTTCGCTTTTTTGCCATCTTTTACCGGAAAAGGATTTGCTTACGAAATAGCAAAGCCAATATTGGACTGGGCAAATGTACGGCCGGGTTTTGAGTCAATTCTCGCAATTACCGTACCGGAAAACAGCAGTTCAATCAAATTATTGCGAAAACTCGGTCTTTCATTGATAGAAGAAATTGTCCGGGGCGAAGAGCAGGAGCTCCTGTTGAAATTTTCAACCGGAGAGAAACGATAGATTTTACAGCCAATTTTCATTTTTGCTCGTTACTTTTACGCTTTATGGATAAAAAGCGTGTCATTTTTCTTGGGTCGAAACCTATCGGGTACCAGTGTTTTAAGATTTTGCTTTCGGCGCAGGAAGCTAATAATATTGAAGTGATCGGTCTGCTCACACAGCAGCGGGCCGAATTTGCCGGCGACAGCAATCTCGAAGTCCTGGCTCAGGAATATAATGTTCCCGTATTCAAATCTTTGAAAGAACTGCCGGAATGCGACATTCTGTATTCTGTTCAGTACCACGAAATATTAAAGGCAGAGCATATTGCGAAAGCAAAACAAATAGCGGTGAACCTGCACATGGCACCCCTGCCGGAGTATCGCGGCAGCAACCAGTTTTCGTTTGCCATAATTGATGGGAAAGAAGAATTTGGAACCACCATTCATCAGATGGATGCGCGGATAGACCATGGTGATATTTTGTTTCAGAAAAGATTTGAAATACCCGCTAAATGTTGGGTGAATCAATTGTATGATCTTACGTATAATGCATCTGTAAGGCTTTTTCAACAAACCCTGAGTCATATCATTAACGGCAATTTCAGGCCGGTTCCTCAGGCGGATTTGATTTCTTCGAAAGGAACATCGATTCATTATCGCCACGAAATTGTTGACCTGAAAAGAATTGATTTGGATTGGGACGCTGAAAGGATAAACAGGCATATAAGAGCAACATTAATGCCAGGATTTGAGCCTCCCTATTGTGAGGTTGCCAAACAGAAGATTTATTTCACAAAGGCAATGTAATGGCGAAGAAATTACGAATTGTTTGTACTGTTACCAATGACCTGAATTATGATCAGCGCATGATTCGTATTTGCAGTGCGTTGGCAAATGATGGTCATGATGTTACGCTGGTCGGCTTTAAGAAAAAAAATAGTAAGCCTTTAGTTGAAAGACCTTTCAGGCAAAAACGCCTCCCGATTATAGCCGAAAAAGGCAAGTTGATGTATGTAGATTATTGGATTAAACTGTTCTTCGTTTTGCTTTTTCGTAAAGCAGATGTTTTGTGTGCAATCGATCTGGATACCATACTGCCGGTTTATTATGCTTCAAAAATTCGTGGTAAGAAAAGGGTTTATGACGCGCATGAATTATTCACCGAACTGAAAGAAGTTATAAGCCGCCCTGCTGTTCACAAAATGTGGCTTTGGATAGAGAGGCATACCGTTCCGAATTTTCCGGTTGGCTATACTATCGGGGAGTGTTATGCTGCAGAGTTTAAAAGAAAGTATGGTGTGGACTATGGCGTGGTGCGCAATGCAACTATCCTTAAACCACTTACAATTCCGGAGAAAAAAGAGAAGTATATCTTGTATCAGGGTGCGGTAAATGTTGGCCGCAGATTTGAACAACTCATTCCTGCGATGCAATTTGTAGATGCTCCGCTTATTATTTGCGGGGAAGGGAATTATTTTGAAGAAACGAAAGCTTTGGTTGCCCAATACCAACTGGAGGACAAAGTAACCTTTAAAGGTTACCTGCCTCCCGAAGAACTTCGCCAATACACATTGTCGGCTTATATTGGCATCACATTGTTTGAAGATACAAGCCTTAGCAACAAGCTAAGCATGGCAAACCGTTTCTTCGATTATATGCACTCTGCTGTGCCGCAGATTTGTAATCAGTATCCTGAATACGAAAAGGTAAATGCACAGTTTGAGATTGCTGCTTTACTGGAAGACCCTAACCCCGAAAATATCGCAGCTGCCATTAATAAACTATTGACTGACGAGGCATATCATAATCGACTGGAAAAAAATTGCCTTGCTGCACGAGAAATATATTGCTGGCAGATGCAGGAAAAAACACTACTCAATACTTATGCCCGATTCCGGTAAACAACAGCTTCATATCATTTCTTCAGATGTTCCTTTTCCTGCCGATTATGGAGGGATGATAGATGTGTTTTATACCATCAAACAATTGGCAGAATCAGGGATTGAAATTTATCTTCATTGTTTTCAATATGGAAGAGCATCATCTGCAGAGCTGGAAAAGTATTGTGCAAAGGTTTGGTATTATCCCAGGAAAATTGGTTTGCAGGGATTCTCTTTTAAGCTGCCTTACATGCTTTATTCTCGCAGGGATGATCAGCTTCTTCCTAATTTGTTGAGTATTGATGCACCAATACTTTTTGAAGGAATTCATTGTTGTTATTTGTTGAATCATCCTGCCCTGACGGGAAGAAAAAAAATCCTGCGTAATCAGAATGTAGAACAACAGTATTATGCTTTATTAGCAACGCGTACGTCAAATATTTTCAAGAAGTTTTACTTCAAAATAGAAGCTCAATTACTGCGCAGTTTTGAAAAAAAACTCCAGAATGCTCAGGTGCTTGTTCCGATTTCCGAAAAAGACACTCGTTTCTTCGAAAACTTATATCCTGATAAAAAGGTTGTTCATATTGCCGGCTTTCATCCTTTCGGGGAGGTTATTTCTAATGAAGGTTCAGGCACTTACTGTTTATATCATGGCAACCTGGGTCACCCTGAGAATATTGAGGTTGCACTATTCTTAATTGAAAATGTTTTTGAGGGTTTGGAAGTTCCTTTTATTATTGCAGGACGAAATCCCAATCAAAAAATAATTAAAGCATGTTCAATCAACGTCAATATACAACTTGTTGAAAATCCGGGAGAGCATGAAATGAGTGAGTTAATAAGAAACGCTCATATCCATGTTATGCCTACTTTTCAGGAGAGTGGTTTGAAGCTTAAGTTGCTCTATGCGTTGTATTCAGGGCGATTTGTTTTGGTTAATCAATCCATGCTCTACGGAACCGGACTTGATGAGATCTGTGTTGTTGCAGAAACTGCCAATGAGTTCAGAGCAAGTATTCAGGATTTGATGAAAGTACCCTTTGCAGAATCAAATATTTCACAAAGGAAACATTTGCTGAACCAACAATACAATAACAAGGAAAAGGCTAAACGCTTGAATGAAATAATAAAAAGCCGGGATTAAGATTTATCTCTTCGGTGCTTTGTCTTCTTTACCTTGTTGGTAATGAAACCGGAAAATATTTTCTTGGCAATCGCTTCTGCAGATAAGATTATTTTCTTTACTACACCGTCTTCAGGGCGCGCAAAAAAAGTTGTTTTGTGTATGTAAGATTTTCCGCCCGTTGGTTGCTGAGAAAAATAATAATTAGAAATGCAGGCACGTACACCATTTTCCTTTCTCACTTTATTTACCGAATGAATGGATGTTGTATTAGTTTCCATCATGATCAACCGGTTAAATTTGGCCGTGATTTCTTTGCGATTGTTCATTGAAGTGTCCCACAGTTCCAGGTTGCCACCATCTTCTGTTTTCCAATCGGGGCTTATATAGTACAGGGCATTCAAAACTCTGTATTCTTCTCCGTCACCATCGTGCGAATTATCCAGGTGAGGCATCAGGAAATCATCTTCTATCATGATGGAAACACCGGAACCATAAAGCGATTCATCCGAATGCAGATTTTTGCAACCGGTAATTTCTGAAACAATATCCATTACCCGCTTATCCTGAAAAGCAAATAAAATGTCACCAACAAGCGTATTGTAATTTTCAAGTTTGATGCCGACACGCTTTTTTTCTTTAATAGAATTTCGTTCTAATAAAATAGCAGGATCCGGCAATGCAGTAAAACATTCCATTGCCCATTCATTAGGTAAAACTTTATCCAGATAAAAATGCCTTACAGGTTGAGATGTTTGCCAATATTGGCTAAGCTTTTCCTTGTGCAGCATAAGTTGCTCCACAATTTTAGCGGACAATTGTTCCCGGGTGATTGTGTTTTCCATAAAATAGCAAGCAGTTATGGATAACCTGCAGGTGTTAGTTCTACTAATTTACCTTGCTCGATGCGCACAATACGTGCGGGATATTTTTGCAACAAGGTATAATCGTGCGTTGCCATTATCATCCCGGTATTGTAATCTTTACAAATTGTAATCAGCAATTGCATAATCTCGTCAGTCGTTTCCGGGTCCAGATTTCCGGTAGGTTCATCTGCAATTATCAGTTTCGGGTTATTGAGCAAAGCCCTTGCCACATCCACTCTTTGTTGCTCGCCACCCGACATTTCGTGTGGCATTTTAAATCCTTTTCCGCGCAAACCAACTTTTCCTAATACTGTTTCGATTTTCTCTTTCATCAGGTTCTTATCTGTCCAGCCGGTTGCTTTCAATACAAACTCCAGGTTGTTGTACACATTCCTGTCGCTCAGCAAACGGAAATCCTGGAAGATAATGCCCAGGTTTCTGCGCAGCAAAGGAATAGTTTTCCAGGTCAGATCTTTCAGATTCATCCCGGCAATATTTCCTTCTCCTTCTTTAAGATAAAGATCTCCGTAAAGTGTCTTGAGCAAACTCGATTTTCCGCTGCCGGTTTTTCCGATCATATAGACCATTTCTCCTTTATTTACCTCAAAGCTTACATCTGAAAGAATCAGTGAATTGCCCTGATAAATATTGGCATTGCGCAGCCAGGCTATTGTATTGTCAGTCATAGGAATCAATAATTAAAAAAAGCAATGAAACGTAGTTTCCTGATGGATTTACGTTTCATTGCCCATATAAGATTACTTGTTCAGCTTAGATTGCAGATTGCTGTCCAGGGCATCTAAAAATTCTTCGGTGTACAAATAGTGTTCACCGTGATTTACTTTATTTCCATGGATACAAACGGCAAGGTCTTTGGTCATTTTACCGGAAGCGACCGTTTCGATACAAACATCTTCCAAAGCCTGGCAGAAGTCGATCAAGGCTTGGTTGCCGTCCAGTTTTCCGCGGAACATCAGTCCGCGTGTCCATGCAAAGATGGAAGCGATCGGATTGGTAGAAGTTGGTTTTCCTTTTTGGTGCTCGCGGTAGTGGCGTGTCACTGTTCCGTGTGCAGCTTCTGCTTCCATTGTTTTTCCGTCAGGAGTAATCAATACAGAAGTCATCAAGCCAAGTGAACCGAAGCCTTGTGCCACAGTGTCGCTCTGTACATCACCATCGTAGTTTTTACAAGCCCAAACGAAATTACCATTCCATTTCAGCGCACTAGCAACCATGTCATCAATCAGACGATGCTCGTAAGTAATACCTGCTTCTGTAAAAAGATTTTTGAATTCATCCTGATAGATTTCTTCAAAAATATCTTTAAAGCGA
>DLGS01000206.1:0-394 GCA_002482815.1 Bacteroidetes bacterium UBA7688 | reverse complement strand
ATATTTTTTCAGGATGGTGTTTTTTGTAGAAAGGAACAAAGGCCATTTTTTAGAAAGTGCCATGTTGAAGCATGAACGTGCAAAACCTTTGATAGATTCATCGGTATTGTACATAGCCATTGCCACACCGTCACCTTTAAAGTTGAACACTTCGTGCTCAATGGTTGTACCGTCTTCGCCTTCAAATTTAATGGTTAGTTTACCTTTTCCTTTGGTAACGAAATCGGTAGCGCGATATTGGTCGCCAAACGCGTGACGGCCAACAATGATTGGTGCATCCCAGGTAGTTACCAGGCGTGGAATATTATCAATAACAATTGGTTCGCGGAAAACAGTACCGTCAAGGATATTGCGGATGGTGCCGTTAGGGCTTTTCCACATTTGTTTCAGGTTA
>DLGS01000040.1 GCA_002482815.1 Bacteroidetes bacterium UBA7688 | reverse complement strand
AAAGGTGTCTACCGGTGAATCGTAACTGGTTCGAACAAGGGCCTGTGCAGCCAGGTGAAAAACAAAATGAGGCTCGAAACGTACGAGTTCTCCTTGTAGTTTGCTCAGATCTCGCACATCAGCAATTACAGAGGTGTAGCAAATCGAATCACCATTGATTTCATTATACAAATCATTGGCGTTTTCAGGTGCAAGTGAATAGCCTTTTACATCTGCACCAAGCCAGTTTAATATTTGCAGCATCCAGGCGCCTTTAAAACCGGTGTGCCCGGTAAGGAAAACGCGTTTGCCTTCAAAAGTTTTTTTCAATAAATTGATCATCTCAGAAAATTATTTTTACCAGTTTTTCCAGGCAGGATTATTCAACCACATTTCTTCCAGTTCTTCGCGCTCACGGATGGTGTCCATGCACTTCCAAAAATCGTGATGACGGAATGCAGCGATTTGCCTGTCTCTTGCAAGGTCATTCATTGGCTGGCGCTCCCACATAATATCGTCGGCATCATTGTGTAAATATTTTGCAATTTCGGGCTCAATGATAAAATAACCACCATTAATCCAGGTTCCGCTATCAGCAGGTTTTTCTTCAAAGCCATTGATTGCACCGTTCTCTTCCATATTGATTACCCCAAAACGACTATTGGCTTGTATGGCTGTCATGGTGCAGATTTTGCCGGTTGATTCATGATATTCTACAAGTTTTTTCATGTCCACATTGCACAATCCATCTCCATAAGTAAGCATAAATCTTTCGTTGCCAATGTAAGGAAGCACACGTCTTAAACGTCCTGCAGTCATAGTATCCAGGCCGGTTTCAATCAGGGAAACTTTAAAGGGTTCAGCAAAGTTGTTATGCACTTCAATAGAGTTGTTGGCCATATCAACCGTTACATCTGCATTGTGCATAAAGTAGTTGATAAAATATTCCTTGATAACCCAGCCTTTGTAGCCGAGACAAATAATAAATTCAGTGTGACCAAAAGCGGCATAAGTTTTCATAATATGCCACAGGATTGGTTTTCCGCCAATTTCTATCATTGGTTTCGGGCGAAGAATGGATTCCTCTGAAATTCTGGTACCACGGCCTCCTGCAAATAATACAACTTTCATTGTGAGGTGTTTTTTATAGTTTAATGATGACTTATTGCGTTTTCTATTTAAATCCAAGATCGCTCTCCAGAGATTTTGGTAAAGTTGGTAAAAGATTGCGTGGCAAAAGGAATGAAGTCAGTTCGGCCATTTCTTTAAAGATATAATGACTGTCAGCAGCAGATTTCAGATATTCTGCGCCAGTACTTCCACCAGTCCCTACACGTTTTCCGATGGTGCGCTGAACCATATGGATGTGCCTGTGCCGCCACATCGACAACATTTCGTCTACCTCCAGCAAATAGCTGATGAGTTCGTAAGGTAAATGTAGCATTGGATGATCACGGTATAACATTATGAACAGCGCACTTCTGTTTGCGGCTCTGCTAAAGCTCCTTCCTTCGGGATACTCTTCATTATTGCCGAACAGTTTTTCATACGTATCTATATTCCCTTGCTCATACTCCGAAAGGCTTTCTTTGTAGGCTTTCGAGTAGATATCCCAGAATGATTCGGCACCTTTTTCTTCCCAATATTGATGATTGTCTGCAAATGGCATACGCTCCAACCAACGGTTTAGTAAAACAATTAACGATTCGTCAGCTTCAGCTTTCTTCACACGTTCAATATCATCACTGTTGAGCTGGGATAAATAATAGCCTTTGCCGAACCTGTTGTCGTAAGCCAATCCAAGTTTGGCTTCGATAATTTTGAACTGGATGCTCTGGAATCCGGAAGCTGGTCTAAGCAAATCCCTGAAATCCAGAAAATCCAATGGTGTCATTGTTTCGATAATCGTCATTTGCTGCACGCAAAGTTCAAGGATTTTACAAACCCTTTCTATACGGTGAACAGCATTATAGATATCAGGAGAATTATTAGAAATTTCTTTTTGTTTAAAAATATCACAAACAATATCCAGTTCGTGTAAAACCAGTTTGAACCAAAGCTCATAAGCCTGATGAATGATGATAAACAGCATCTCATCATCAGCTTTTATCCCTTCTTTTCCGCTTTCCGGAAGCTGGGCATTCAATATTTTATTCAGTTGAAGGTATTCGCTGTAATAAACAGGCGGGCGTTGAGATGCAGACATATCGTTTGGTTGTATTAGATTGCGGCAAATGTAGACTTCTCTTAATTTTTTTCAGCAGTAAGCCTACATCGTTTTCTTGTAATTTATTTAAAATACTGAATTAAAATCAGAATAATTTTCTCAGCACATTCTGAATAACGTGAGGTTTGCCTAATGTATAAAAGTGAAGGATGGGTACATTTTTTTTCAATAAGTCCTTGCATTGATGCAACAACCATTCTTCGCCAATTTGCTCGCAGGCTGCATCCGTTTTGGCAGATAGCATTTCTTTGGTCAGTTCAATTGGAATGTCGACATTAAAAACACTGGGCAAAACGGATAATTGCCGCTTGGTTGTGATCGGTTTTAATCCCGGAATAATAGGCACATTAATGTTGTGCTCCTTGCATTTTTGGATATAATTATAGTAATGGACATTGTCGAAAAACATTTGTGTGGTCACATATTCTGCACCGAGATCAATTTTTCTTTTCAGGAAATAAATATCTGTATCCAGATTTGGGGCTTCAATGTGTTTTTCCGGATATCCGGCAATACCAATACAAAAGTCACTTTTGAGGCCATCAATAATATCGGACTCCTGGTATTGTCCTTTATTCAGTTCCATTATTTGTCCTACCAGATCCTCAGCGTAACGGTGACCTTGCGGATGGGCGGTAAAAAACTTTTCATTCGCTGCAGCATCGCCACGGAGAGCCAATACATTATTTACACCCAGATAATGCAAATCAATCAACGCATTTTCCGTTTCTTCTTTGCTAAAGCCACCACAAATCATATGAGGGACCGCATCAACATTATACCTGTTAATAATGGCAGCGCATATGCCTACCGTTCCCGGACGTTTACGGATTTCTACCCTTTCAAAATTACCATCACTTCGTTTTTTAAACATTTGCTCTGCACGATGGTAGGTGACATTGATAAAGGATGGTTTAAATTCTACAAAAGAATCCAATACCTTAAATATAGAATCGATCCCCTTTCCTTTTGCCGGAGGAAGGATTTCAAGAGAAATGATAGGTTTTGTGGCTTGACTGATGTGTTCGGTTACTTTCATTGAGATAAAACTGATAAAAACAGCGCGTAAAAATAATCGTTAATAGTCAATAAGCGTCATTGCGCCGGTTTATTCTTGAAAATAAAACGGCAAATTGATTTACTTTTGCCATCCATTTTCAAGCATTCATATTGTGCGTTCCACACCAGTAATATCCGTTTTAGTTGCCTTACTCCTGTTAGCCGGGGTTTATTTTGGGCTGAATACCATTCCACCAAAACCAAAAACTCCGGCCGGAAAACCTGCAATGGGTGGCGGGCAAATGAGCCATCAGCATGCCGAATTGAATGTCGATTCTTTCATTTTGGCGCAAAAAAAGAAACTGCCGCAGCATGCACTTGGCGAAATACAAGCAGTTGAAACACAATTAAGAGGAGCAAAAGATTCTGCGCAGATGGCTGGTATTTTTCAACAATACGGTCAAATCTGGCAGGAGCATAAACAAATGCAACTGGCAGCACATTATTATTCTTTGGCTGCAAAATTGGAAAATTCGGAAAAAAAGCTCACCTTCGCCGCCCAATTGTTTTTAGACCTTGCACGGAACGAACATTCCGAAGGGCTGCAACACTGGGAAGCAGAGAGTGCTGCAGCGTGTTTTGAGAAGAGTTTAGCGCTTAATCCAAACAATGATACAGTAAGATTAGGATTGGCGGAATGTTATTTCGGAAGCGGAGAAGCAATGAAAGGTGTGGCGGTGATAAAAGAAATAACAAAGAAAGACCCCGAAAATAAAGCAGCAAATTTACTGCTTGGTCAGCAAGGGTTAATCTCACAACAATACCCAAAAGCACAACAACGCTTTGAAACGGTATTGAAAAATGATCCCAAAAATCTGGAAGCAATGCTGGGACTGGCAGAAGCTTTCAAAGGACAGGGAGAAAACCAAAAAGCCATTGCGCTTTTATTGGAATGCAAAAAACAAATCAATAACCCGGCATTTGCCAAGGATATTGACGATTACATAAAGAGTATTAAATAACAAATTAAATCATTCAGATTATGCCTTGTGGTAAAAAAAGAAAACGTCATAAAATAGCAACACACAAACGCAAAAAACGTTTAAGAAAAAACCGTCATAAGAAAAAATAAATAGAGTTTAAACAACTCTTTTTCGCTGAAGGCCTGCTCAGGCTTTTTCATAAAAAATCTTGTTTCGATCAATAATGTCAGTCCCCTTGCGTTCTGTATGCCCAATAAAGGTATACGGAACGTGGGGCGACGCATTTATGTACGTTCAATTTTGATAGGGCGAATCAGCGTTTCATTTATTAACAAAGACGGTAGCTATGAATAAAGAACTTATTATCAATGCTTCGGGAGATGTGGTAGAAATTGCCCTCCTCGAAGACAAGAGATTGGTGGAGCTACACTACGAACAAGGACAGGACGATTTTGCGGTCGGGGATTTGTATTTGGGTAAAATCAAAAAACTGATGCCGGGCCTCAATGCAGCCTTTGTGGATGTCGGGTACGAAAAAGATGCATTTCTGCATTATACCGACCTCAGTCCGCATTTCAATTCGCTGGTTAAATTCTCCAAACAATCTATAGATGGCAATAAGAGCTGGGGCGACGATTTTAGTAAGTTTAAAAACGAGCCTGTCATCCTTAAAGCCGGAAAAATTACCGACGTCATCAATCAGAAGCCGGAAGTAATTGTTCAAATCCTGAAAGAACCTATCTCTGCAAAAGGCCCGCGCCTGAGTTGTGAAATTTCTTTGCCGGGACGATTTCTTGTATTGACTCCTTTCAACGATTCGGTTTCCGTATCAAGGAAAATCCACTCTGCCGAAGAACGCAAACGCCTTCAGAAAATAGTAGAAGCGGTGAAGCCCCGCAACTATGGAATGATTG
>DLGS01000075.1:2289-2681 GCA_002482815.1 Bacteroidetes bacterium UBA7688 | reverse complement strand
GTGATTGTATCGGTGGAATTCCCAATGCTATTTCTGAGGATAATCCTGCGCGTATTGCTATTTATACCACTGCCGGTATGAGGGTTTTATTTGACAGTATAAGCGGGACTACCCAGACCGGTGAAATCGTTCCTCCCAATTTTAAAAATGATTGTGTAAATAATCCACCTAAAACCTGTCTGAATAAAATGGTTTTTGAAAGAGATTATTTTCTGGATAATTCCTCCACAGGTTTTAAAATCGTTTATCAACGGTGTTGCCGCAATGGCTCAATCTTAAATGTAGTTAATCCGAGCAGTACCGGAGCTACTTACTCCTGTATAATACCTCAGCGGCCGGCTGCCTTTTGTAATAACAGTGCGGTATTCAGGAATTTTCCTCCACAGATTATT
>DLGS01000075.1:0-2250 GCA_002482815.1 Bacteroidetes bacterium UBA7688 | reverse complement strand
CACAGATTATTTGTGTCAATAATCCTTTGGTATACGATCACGCTGCATTTGATCCTGATGGGGATTCCCTGAGCTACGAGTTTTGCCAGGCATTTGATGGCGCTTCAGATGGACAAGCCAGACCATTTGGAGAGTTTCTTGCCGAACCGCTTACTTATCGCACTCCTTATACCTTTTTGCGACCGATGGCGGGTAACCCACGTGTGCAAATTGACTCAAAGACTGGGTTGATTACAGGCAGCCCTAACCTGCAAGGCAGGTTTGTCGTTAGTGTATGTTGTCATGAATGGCGGAATGGCATCAGGATTAATACAACGACACGTGAGTTCCAATTTGTTGTTACCAATTGTTCTAAAGCTGTGGTTGCCGATATTCCACAATACTCATCAGAATTTAATACTTACATTGTAAATTGCCGTGATACGAAAGTCGATTTTGTGAACACCAGCAAAGGTGGAACTACATACTTCTGGGATTTTGGGGTAGACGAGTTTTCGGATGATACATCAGTTCAGTTTCAACCTTCTTATACTTATCCTGATTCAGGAACGTTTGTGGTTACTCTGATTGTAAATAAAGGAACAACCTGTTCAGACAGTATTTCCCGCTTTGTAAAAGTTTATCCAAAGCTGAAGGTAAACTTCATTTCGAAGGATTTTATTTGTCCCGGCGACACAATGACTTTTGAAGATATCTCTACTTCCAGCTATTTTATTTATAACCGTTCCTGGAATTTTGATGATTTTTCACCAATTGATACGGGCAAGGTAGTTCGTCATGTTTTCCCTTATGGTGGTTTGTATAATGTCGGGTTGATAGTCGAAAATCTGCAGGGATGTAAGGATACTGTATTCAGGAAAATTTTGGTTGATCCCTTTAAACCTTACATCGGTCGGGATACAACTATTGTTAAAGGAGAAAAAATAGTTTTTCCGGTTTCCGGTGGAATAAATACGATCTGGTCTCCTGGTATCTATTTGTCAGATTCCAATGTAAATAATCCGGTTGGTACATTTGTGGATACCGGAACTTTTCTTTATACAATTGTTTCCAAAAGTGAACAGACCGGATGTTTGGGAAGAGATTCAATAATTGTTCGGGTTTTGAATAATGGATATCTGGCAGTGCCAAACGCTTTTACGCCTAATGGTGATGGTAAAAATGACCGATTCCGACCTTTGCTGGTTGGCTATCAGAAGGTTCGTTTCTTCAGAATTTACAATCGTTATGGAGAATTGGTTTTCGATACGAATAACATTGAAGATTCCTGGGACGGGACTTTCAATGGACAACCTGTAGAGTTAGGTACTTACTTTTGGCTGATAGGAGTCACCGACAGGTTTGGAAAAGACGCTCAGGAGAAAGGTGATGTCATTGTGATCAGATAGTCCTTTTATCTTTTTAAATCTTCTTTCATTCCGTTTTTTGTAAAACATTGTTTTTGTAAAAAGAAATGTGGATTTTGCAGTACAGTATTCACAGATACTTACTTTCCGTATTTTTTAAAAACAAACTGAATGAAAAAAATCTTTGCCGGATTATTTCTGGCTCTACCTTTTTTATCTTTTGCCCAACCTTCTTACCGCTCCTATCTTAAGGATAACACAAGCTACCGTGAGCATCCGCTGGACATTAGCAGGATGAAGGTCGAATTGAATTTTGTTCCCGAAAACGGGTTGGTAAAAGGAAAAGTTACACACACTTTTATTGTGCTGCAAAAAAAGGTTGACTCCATCTTTTTTGATGGACCGTCTATCCATATTAAATCAGCAAAACTCAATGGTCAGCCTTTAGCATTTCATACCGTTCCTACCGGAATTTGGGTTGAACCAAAAAATCCCCTGAAATGGGATGAGGAAGGAACAATCATTTTTGAATACGAAGCCAGTCCGCGAAAAGGAATTTATTTTATTGGCTGGAATGTTCCGGAAAATCCTGTTCAAAACCCTTTTGCTGTAAGAAAGCAAATCTGGACACAAGGGCAGGGCATTGACAATCGGCATTGGATACCCATGTATGATGACATGAACGACAAATTCATCACCGAAACAATAGTGACATTTGATAAGGATTATCAGGTATTGTCAAATGGATTGTTGCAAAGCAAAACAGTGAATGCAAACAATACCATCACCTGGCATTACGCTATGAGCAAGCCGCATGCCGGTTATCTGCTGATGCTGGGTATAGGTAAATATGGCATTAAGAAAACAAGCAGCGGCAGTGGTGTGCCGATGAATCTTTATTATT
>DLGS01000216.1 GCA_002482815.1 Bacteroidetes bacterium UBA7688 | reverse complement strand
CAGGGGAGCGTTTATGAGTATTAATTCTTCATTGCAACAAATTTCAGGTGGGCTTGCGGCTGCGATTGGTGGTTTCATTGTGAAGCAGGAAACGCCTAACAGTCCTTTGCAGCATTTTAATTGGGTTGGTTATTGTATGCTTGCTATTTGTTTGTTTAATATTTACACTTTTAATCGGGTTAGCAAATCAATTTCTAAATAATTTTGGCAGATTTATTTCTCCTTCATTCAAGAATATCAAAAAGCCCTGCAAATATTTACTTGCAGGGCTTTTTGATGTTGAAGTTTTTCTAAGAATAATAAGGTGAAATCAAAATATAAACCAAAACTCCTGTTATGCTTACATATAACCACAATGGGAAAGTGTAGCGAGCCAGCTTTTTATGCATTCCATATTCGGCAGTGAGACCACGATAAGCTGTGAACAAAATGAAAGGTAAAATGATTGCTGCAAGCGGAATATGGGTCAATAAAATGAAATAGTAAATCGATTTTATAGTGCCTTCACCACCAAATTTTGTTTCGCCGTTAAACAAATGGTGAGCAATATAGCTTACCAGAAACAGCACTGATAGCAACATTGCAGCCAGCATAATGTTTTTGTGCAGGGCATATTTTTTTTGCTTCACCGTTATTAAAGCTGCCACCAATAAAACTGAAACGATTGAGTTGATGATTGCGTTAGCTGTAGCAAAAATATGTGGGTTAAAGCCCAGATCTACATCCAGCTTTACTTTGCTCAAAATAACCACCGCGGCAAATACCACAAAAGAAACGGTAAGAATGAGAAAGCGGGCTTTTTTGTCGTTTTTTTGAAGAGAAGCTTGAATCACTTTATTTGATTATTGAGTTGAAATTAGAAACTTGAGGTAATCATTACACGAACACCACTAAAGGCCGGCTCATAGCGGCACACACCACCTGTACAGTTGATACCGGCCACTTGTTTTACATACGCTACAGACATACGGTGAGGACCTTTAGTATAGGCAGTAAACACATTGTAATAATGCAATTTTTCGTTTCCGGGTGTCGGTTTGATATTGTACATATCAGACAAAGCAAATGACCATCTTGGCGCAATGGTATATTCGATTAAACCAAATATCCACGAGCCCATATCCTGTTTTGTATCCTGATATTCCCACTCAGTGCGGATTGCTTGTTTGTCGTTGATACGGTAAGTTGCTTCCACGAACGGAGTAATTGAAAACATATAGGGAAGTGGTTCATTACGATAAACCTGCAGGTTGTACTCCATATATTGAATGCCACCTCCAAGTATCCATTTTTTGAAACCACGATATTCTCCATCCGCAAAAATTTCGCGATAAAGACTTTCTCCGTTTAATTTATTGGTATGCGTATAATTAAGGTTGATGTTATAATCATCATTTGGAGCAATCAACACATCGGCTTTGTAAGACATTTCAGAAACATCCTGAGATGCCGGAGAGTATCTTGCCAGCAAACGGTGAGGGCGGATAATCGCCACAACAGGCTGCCAGTTCACCATTCCGTCTAATAATGTTAATGATGGAGCTGTTCGCATAACAAAATTTTCTGTGCGTTTAGCCGTAAGATTTACACCTATCCCCTTTTTGGCCCAACCCAAATTTGAATATAAGGTAGATCCATCATGGTTTTGAAGTTTACCATTAATGCTAACTGCCTCAAAAGTTTTGTAAGCAGCTTCTGCATACCAGTTGATATTGCTCCAGGTAAGGTTGTTGTACGCGGTGAAGGCATACATATTGTATTTGGGTATAAAACGCTCGGCCAATGGCGAACTATTTATTGTTCCAACAATTCCATCCATCGAGCCTTGATCTAGAGTGCGGTTCAATGTTGCAATACCCGGATTTAAATGAACTTTTTTGATATCGAAATCACCTTCTATTGTGGCGGATTTAAATATCGGAGCGTAAAAAGTATTTACCGCGTTATTATTCTTCTGCTGTCCGGCAAAACCTTTAACCAATAAATGGTCGTTGACTTTATACTTTAATGAAAGACCAACAAGCGCATTATCTATCAGCAATCCTCTGTCTTCATAAGAACGGAATAATATACCACTGCCTACCTGGTCGTATATGTAACCTGCAGTTATGCTCAGGTCGCCAATATCTTTGCTCAGGCTAAAAGCGCCTACTCCAAAGGTTGTCATAGGGCGTGTCAGGTATTTTAAATTCGAATTTTGAAATGCATCCACACGCAGAAATCCGGTGAAGCCATTTTGGTTGTAACGCAGGCTAAGCCAACCTTCGCCACCACTTTTATATTTCTCGTATAATGGATTGTTGGGTTCAATTATCTTATCGTCATTCTGAAAAAAGTTGACGTTTGTCATAATATCGCCGCTAAGCGTTCCTTGTGCAAAAGAGCTTGAAAATGCAAGCATTGCAGCAACAGAAAGGAGGTGTCTCTTCATTAATTAACTGTTAAAGTCATTTAAAAATTCCCACGAAATTACTTTCATGGTGTAACATTAACAACTTAATTTTGTCAGAAGAAAATAAAACAAGAAAATTTATGAAAAAACTCAGCACCTTAGCGTTGTGCCTTTTTGCTTCAGCTACACTTTTTGCTCAGGCAGAATTACCGAACACACAAATCAAAGATATAAATTCAGGTAAGAAGATTGCCTTCAACCAAACTTTCGAAAAGGGGAAAGTAACAGTCGTAAGTTTTTGGGCAACCTGGTGTGTGCCTTGCAAAAAGGAAATTAATAATATCCGCAAGAAATTGCCGGACTGGAAGAAAGAAGCTGACTTTAATTATATGACTGTTACTATAGACGAATCACGTGCAGAGGGAATTGTACGTAGTTGGGTAAAATCACAGGGCTGGGAGTTTCCATCTTACCAGGATGCTAATTCTGACCTTAAACGTTCACTGAATTTCCAGAATGTGTCTTATACAATTATCGTAGATAAAAACGGTAAAGTAGCCTGGATGCACACCGGGTACGAAGAAGGTGGTGAAAATGAATTGTTCGCTAAAGTAAAAGAACTGGCAGCGCAATAATATTTCATTAAAATAAAAAAGCAACAGGTAGCGATACCTGCTGCTTTTTTATTATCCAACCAATCCCGAAGAAAATCGAATCAATCCCGAAGGGATGAAATGATTGTAAATCAATCCAATCGAATAAATATTCTGGCTTGTAATCAATTTCAAACCTGTTCAAAAAATCTGTGTACTCGTCTTTGAATGATTGTTTTTTATGATGTTCCTCCTGATTTAAAATGTAATTGTACACGTTGCCAATTTGCGATTGGGCATACGAAAATGCGCCGTAGCCTTCTTGCCACTGAAATTTTCCGTTGACAAATCCCTTTTCATTTACAAATTTTGAGGAATTGTTTTTGATATCTCGGACTAAATCAGAAATTGCAATTGATGGTTTGATACCAATAAAGCAGTGAATATGATCTGCAACGCCATTTACTATAATGGCCTTTTGCTGTTATAATACCTGAAATGTATTTGTGTAATTCATCACGCCAATTTTTTTCAATTAGATTTTGCCTTCCTTTTACGGCAAATACGACCTGTATATAAATCTGAGAGAATGTACCGGACATAATTATAATAATTTCAGCCCTTCGGGCTTT
>DLGS01000085.1 GCA_002482815.1 Bacteroidetes bacterium UBA7688 | reverse complement strand
GCAATACCTTCCTCTTCCATTGCCTTGTAGGTAAGCCCAAGGTTACGTATGGCATCGGTGCGGCCCACTTCATAGTAAAGGGCATAATTTCCATAATAGAGGTAGCCCATCTGGTCTGTTTCGCCATAGCGAACCCGTATTTGTGTAGAATATTCGTACATAACAATAATATGGGCAAATGTAAATGCTTTGTGTTTGATAGAATAAATTGTTCAGCAATAAAAAAAAGCAGAACCACTGAGTGATTCTGCTTTTTTTAAATAAGTTGAAAACTTACTTTCCGGAAGCTGTTATCGTAAACATTTTTTCATAATTATCAGCAAGCATTTTTCCATTGGGACCGGCATTCATAATGGTTGGAGTGACCGCTAAGTTGATAGCTTTAACTCCACCCAAGACCTTCTGAACATCTGCACTCAGGTGAATATGGTTTTCGTCACCATTTACAGTAATTGCGCTGGGAAGTGTCATTGTTACGGTTCGAACTGTGCTGTTTGGACCACTAAATCCACCGGCATGAAGTTGAAAGTTCTTTCCTGCATCAGATGATTGTGGCGAAGAGCCTTCCAGTTTCAGCATAATATATCCGGTACTCCATGTCCAGAACATCCCAAAGTCAGGTGAAAGCGCCCCGGCCTTAGCTCCGGAAACATTATGAAGACTATCGACACCAATGGTAAATGTGATGGAATTATAAGTTCCGGCGTTTACATTAGCGATATCAAAACTGTGTGAGGAGGAGACGGATTGTTGTACCAAATGGTAGCTTTCAGCCTCTGCGAAATTGTTTCCATCAGCGTTATTCAGCTTAATGTTGCTGATATAATAATTGAATTTGGTTACGGTAAAAGAGTCGCCATTTTGATTTTTATACCAATTCCCTTCCATACGCAGGCTTTCCGCACCTGACATATTGTTAAACTCCAGTTTTACAGTTCCGGCTTTTGGCGTAGGTGTTGGACTTGGAGTGGGGTCTTTTTTACAGGAGGCGATAAACAGGCTAAGTGCTGCAATTGTAGTGAGTCTTAAGATATTCTTTTTCATTGTTTTTTATTTTTCTGTAAAATGAGTTAGTTTGAATTTTTAGTGCTTTTTTGATAAAGTTTTTGCGTGGTAAATAATAATCGGCATAGATAGCTTACACATGCCAATCCTGCAGCTAATATAATCATCAGCCATTCCGATTGGTCGAATTGAAATAACAGATTAGGCACCTCAAACAGGGCAAAAATACCTGCAATGCTGATAAGGAAAGATAAACCAATTAACTGATATGGGTTGTCCATTGTTTTTTTAGATTCTTGTTTCATAAAGTTCTTTATTTAAAATGATTTTATTTGTAACAATAGTCACAAACCTGAAAATTAATTTAAGGTTGGGAAATCAGGGATATGCTTTTTGTTTGTTCATGTCCGTCGTGGTCAGCTTCAACGGTTATTTCGAGCAGTAAATCGGCATTTTTACCCAAAGTGTCCACCCAAAAGGAATTAATTTCAAATGAAGAATCATGCAGATGTTCTTCTTTATCAAAATAGCTTTCGTTGGTTTCCTTGTTGCTCAATTTGATACTGTAACCGTGCAATTGACTGATGTATGCAATACTTCCTTTAATGAAAATGGTATCTCCTTTTTTGAAAGTTTGGGCTTCAAAAGGCTTGCTGACACTAATGCTTAAGTTTTTGCTGTCAAAACCCTCTACGTCTTTTTTCTGGCAGGAAAAGCACACAGCGGAAGTAAGCAGCGCTATCATAAAATGTATATTTTTCATTGTTTGTTTTTTAAAAGATAATAAACAGTCCGCCTTCATATCTTGGATTTGAATGCACATATCCGGCGGCATAATTTTGATAAAACGGTAAATGCAAATTCGCCTTCAGACCATAGCTTTTATACAGCAATTGTGTTCCTAAAGAAGCGAATGACATCATTCCTCCAGTCTTTTCGTTCAACCATTTTTTGCTGTAATTGTCATAGTCGTGCAAAGCGTACTCGCAGCGAAGGCCTGCCTGTGGCATAATTCTGAACCATTTTGAGCCGGTTGTGCAGAAAATAACCGCATTGGCATTCAGCCTGTTTCCAAATTTATATTGTTGCTGATTTGGTCTTGTCAAAATACCGGTTAAATCCAGGTTGTAACCCCAATTTGCTTTTTTGCAGGTATAATTGATATTCATCAGAATATCCCATGAACCGCTTCCTGTCTGAACATTGGGTAGTCCGTTTCGCTCTGCATTGCTTGCACCGGTGTATTTCCCGGTGGGTAATTTCAATCCCGCACCTGCAAGCAATAGCTGCTTTTCCTTTATACTTTCTTTTAGCGGGAATGAATAATTAACCATTAAAGAAGCGTCGCCCAATCCTTTACTATCGGTGGTTTGCTCCGTTTCGGCATTATCATTATTGATGTAAGGAAGAATGCCTGCTAATTGAAAATGTTTGGCAATATGATACCTTCCCCATAACAGGGTTGTAACATAAGTCTGCTGTGATTCCTCATCCGGCTTGCCCGTGAAAAGGGAAGGATGCTTGCTTTCTGCGGAAGCATATTGGAATTGTATGCCTGCGAAGTTTTTGGAAAACTGTGGTAAGAAGCCCAGGCCTGGAATGCTGGCAGATGTTCCGCAAACATCGCAAGCATCTACTTTGGGTGCACTGCTGAATGCAGCAAGCAACAGCAATGCACGACTAAATAAGTGCATATTTTAAAAATTTACAGTAAGAAATAGCTGTACCTCGATTGGTACAGGTTGAAAAGTTTAACTGTAAACCTGACTTGGTGGATGAAAAACAGCTTCAAAAACTGCTACCTCGAAATGATTTGGGTGAATTGGGTTTTGAATAGCAATGCAAGAAGAAACTCTATGTTTATCCAATCCTTCTTTGGTTGGAAGAATGAACACAACTGTTACTGTTTTTTCTGCTTTTGTCGGAGTGTTGCTTTTGTCTTTCTGCTCGCCGGAGTCAGCCTTTTTTAATTGTTTTGTGAGCACACATTTTCCGCAACATACCAATTCAGGGCGCGCTTTATTTTCACAAAGGGTGGCTGCAATATAATCCTGGTTAATCTCAAACCACGCTACAATAGATAGTTTCAGCACCAACTGGCAGCAGAGGCACATCATTAATAATATTGTGGTGAGTTTTTTCATTTCTCTGTTGCAAATGTAGGAACACCGCATTAGAGAAGAGTTCTTTCTATCAGATTTTTTGAATAAGGATATTTTCGGCCTGTATCAAATCTTCAGGAGTGGTGATTTTAATATTATTTCTATCTCCTTCAATCATCCGTACTTTAATACCCAAACTTTCAACAACGGTTGCCTCGTCGGTAAATTCCAATTTATACTCCTGGGCGAAAGCAGGTAACAAAATATTACTCTGGAACGCCTGTGGCGTCTGAATGGCGCGGAGTTTATTCCTGTCTACAGGAACCGATTCGCCTTCCTCAACAAACATTCTGATACTGTCTGTTACATGAATAGCTGGTATGACAGCTCCATATTCTTCTGCACCTTTAATGCTCCTGCGGATTAAAGAATCGCTGATAAATGGGCGGACCCCATCGTGGACTAGTACAATGGAATTCTTAGGAATGTCTTTCAATCCATTCTTCACACTATCAAAACGCGTAGGTCCACCGCTCACAACGGTCATATCAATTCTTTCCGGGAAATGTTGCAACACCATTTGCAGTTTGCTGATTTCGTGTTCGGGAAGGACGAGGATAATTTGTGACTGCGGTAATGCTTTTGCAAAGGCAGAAATAGTATGGTATAAAATTGGTTTGCCGCCAATCGGTAAAAATTGTTTAGGCAAAGCACTGCCCATCCTCATTCCCTGCCCTCCTGCAACGATTACCACATAAACGGGTATTATGTTTTGATTTTCAATCATCAGACCTCAAATTTAAGCTAAGCGTATACACCTTTAAAATTGTCGTGAGTTTTTAAACAGAAAGTTTAGCTAATTGTTGTTTAAAATCAATCACAGCATACAAAAACGAAAAGGTCGTTTGCTCCGGGGAACAAACAACCTTTTCTAAAGTTATTGTCAAACAAAAAAGGGTATTAAGCCATTTTGTTGATCGCTACAACGATACCTGATTTCAGGTTCGAAGCTTTGTTTTTATGAATGATATTGCGTTTAGACAATTTATCGATCATTGAAATAACCTTAGGCAACTCGTTAGTTGCTTCAGTTTTGTCAGAAATCGCTAAAAGTTTACGAATTGCGTTACGGGTAGTTTTACCGTAATAACGGTTGCTATCGCGGCGTTTTTCGCTCTGTCTTACGTCCTTTTTGGTTGCTTTATGATTAGCCATTACTATGAAGTACTTTTTGTAATTTTTTAATTTCGGATGGCAAATGTAGGATTTTATTTTATTCTGAACAATTAATTTCAGTTTTTCTTATTTTTCTCTACAAATACCTTCTGAAAATCAATAATTTATTTCTTTATAATCTTTTGCGTAGCCATTATTTTATTGTCCATTTTTAATTGAACAAAGTAAGTTCCTGCGGCAAAAGTGCTCAGATTTTCTGAAACTGTGAATTCATTCTGCTGAATTTTGTGCTCATTCTCAGCAATTACTTTTCCTGAAATATCCAGAATGGAAATTGTTGCTGTAGTACCGGCAGTATTCAAATTGCCATACACATTAACAATTTCAGTAGCGGGGTTTGGAAAACAAATCATTTTTACAGCATCTTTTGCTGCAGCGGTTATAGAAACAGGGAATGGAAATGAAATCGTAGCTGAATCTGCTATGCCCAGGCCTAGGTTATAATAGGTTCCGGATGGAGTTAATTGCAGTTTTACCGGGCGAACCATGTAGTAATACAGTCCGTCTTTGCCGATTACATCTTTAAATGTAGTGCCCACTATCATGGTCGATACTTTAATGTATTTGCCAAACATACTGTCCGCACGATATACATAATATCCAATCACACCGGCTTCAGGCGAAGCTGTCC
>DLGS01000208.1 GCA_002482815.1 Bacteroidetes bacterium UBA7688 | reverse complement strand
CGAACGTGTGGTGGGCGATGTGGGAAAAGCAGGCGTTGCCATCGATTCAATACTGGATATGAAAGTATTGTTCGACCAGATTCCCCTGGATGAAATGAGCGTTTCGATGACCATGAACGGCGCGGTATTGCCTATTCTCGCTTTTTATATTGTAGCGGCAGAAGAACAGGGCGTACCGATGGAAAAGCTCACCGGAACGATTCAGAATGATATCCTGAAAGAGTTTATGGTGCGCAACACCTACATCTATCCGCCGGCACATTCCATGAAGATCATTGCCGATATTTTCGAATTCACTTCGCAGCACATGCCGAAGTTCAACTCGATTTCTATCAGCGGATACCATATGCAGGAAGCCGGGGCAACAGCAGACATTGAGCTGGCCTACACCCTGGCCGATGGTGTGGAATACATCCGTGCGGGACTGAATGCGGGACTGAAGATTGATGATTTTGCACCGCGTTTGTCTTTCTTCTGGGCCATTGGCATGAACCATTTTATGGAGATTGCGAAAATGCGCGCCGGCAGAATGCTCTGGGCAAAACTGGTGAAACAGTTCAACCCGCAGAAAGAAAAAAGCATGGCCCTGCGCACGCATTGCCAGACCAGCGGCTGGAGCCTTACTGAACAGGATCCGTTCAACAATGTGACCCGCACCGCTATCGAGGCTCTGGCAGCAGCGATGGGACATACCCAAAGCCTGCACACCAACGCCCTGGATGAAGCGATTGCTTTACCCACAGATTTCAGTGCACGGATAGCCCGCAACACCCAGATCATTTTACAACAGGAAACAGACATTTGCCGCACGGTGGACCCTTGGGGAGGTTCTTATTATGTAGAATACCTGACGGAGCAACTGGCACAAAAAGCCTGGGCGCTGATAGAGGAAGTGGAAGCACTGGGCGGAATGGCCAAAGCCATCGAAACCGGTGTGCCGAAAATGCGGATTGAAGAAGCAGCCGCAAGGAAACAAGCGAGAATTGACGGCGGAAAAGATATCATTGTGGGCGTGAATAATTACACCACCAGCGAGCCTTCCAACATCGAGATACTGGATGTGGATAATGCCAAAGTGCGCATACAGCAGGTGGAACGACTGCAAAAACTGCGAGCCGAAAGAGACCATACTAAAGTGACAGCCGCGCTGGAAGCCCTGACGGAAGCGGCACAAAGCGGAAAAGGAAACCTGCTTGCCCTGGGCATCGAAGCAGCCAGACTGCGCGCCAGCCTGGGCGAAATCTCCTCAGCGCTCGAAAAAGTATATGGCCGTTACCAGGCACGCATCCGCTCTATCTCAGGTGTTTATTCTAAAGAAATTGCCATGGACAAAGATTTTCAGGAAGCCAGGAAAATGGCGGACGAGTTTGCTGAACAGGACGGTCGCCGTCCTAGGATCATGATTGCCAAAATGGGACAGGACGGTCACGACAGGGGCGCAAAAGTGATTGCCACCAGTTTTGCCGACCTTGGTTTTGACGTGGATATGGGCCCTTTGTTTCAGACACCGGCTGAGGCAGCTAAGCAAGCCGTGGAAAATGATGTACACATCCTGGGCATCTCCAGCCTGGCCGCCGGACACAAGACACTGGTGCCGCAGGTGATTGAAGAACTGAAAAAATACGGTCGCGGGGATATTATGATTGTGGCCGGAGGAGTGATACCCCAGCAGGACTATCAATTCCTGTATGATGCAGGCGTTTCTTTTGTATTCGGACCGGGAACTATTATTGCCAAAAGTGCAATAGATATCCTGAAGAAACTCATGAAAGGATAAATTTGCTTATAATATTTATTTGAAAAACCCTTCTCCATTGGAGAGGGGTTTTCTGTATTTGGCCACTTAAAGCGAAATCTCCTTACGCTTCAGGATTTCTACGAAAATTCACTACGAAAAGCTTTTTAAGAAAAACTTTATTATCTTTGCAGCTAAGATAATTAGTCTAAAAGATTTAAATCATGGATGAACTGAACAAAGAGATACGTAAACTGGGTCAGCAATATGCTTACCTATCCCTTCAAATGCACGAGACCATTGCTAAAAAACTGGATTTCTCCGCAACAGATCATAAATACCTGAGCTTTTTCCTGGTAAAAGGTCAACTTACTGCAGGAGAACTTGCAACGTTATCCGGACTCACGACAGGTGCTGTCACTGGTTTAATTGACCGCTTTGAGAAAAAGCAGTTGGTTAAAAGGGAATTTGATCCGAATGACCGGCGAAAAGTCATTGTGGTTGCCGACACACAAAAAATCCTTCAACTGTTTGAGCCGTTTTATAAAGGGTTCCAGGAACAAACCGAAAAACTGATCGCAACTTATTCTGATGAAGAAAAAGTGATTATTCAATCTTATTTGACGAAATCAATTGAATTAACCACACAAACAACTGATAAAATAAATAAAATATGAAGAGCAAAACTATTAATGAGTTAACGACCATCGTTCATTCACCGTTTCAACAAAGCTACTTACACGGCACTAAAGCAGACCTGGCCTTAGGAGAACTTATTGAGGTAGGTTTTGATTCCAATTATGGGGGAAGAAAAGCAAAATATATTTATCTGACTGCTACTTTGGACCCGGCCATTTGGGGCGCTGAGTTGGCGTTGGGAGAGGGACGGGAAAGAATATACTTAGTGGAACCAACAGGGCCTGTTGAAGACGACCCTAATCTGACGGATAAAAAATTCACCGGAAACCCCTCAAAATCATATCGTTCAAAGCATCCGTTTAAAGTGATTGGCGAGGTTACTATTTGGCAAGGGCATTCTGCTGAACAAATTAAAGCGATGAAAGAGGGCATACTAAAACTAAAAGAACAAGGTATCGATGCCATTGAAGATTAAAATAAGTCAAGGTTTAAAACACAGATAAAAAAAATTGAAATGAAAACAGCCACTACTATCATCAGAATACTATTTGGAGCCCTCTTACTGTTTGGCTCAATACCCTATTTTCTAAACCTGTTGCCGCAGCCGGAACTAACCGGTGGCATGAAGATTTTTATGGATGGATTGCAGGCAGCCATTTACCTGTTGCCGTTCATTAAATTGGTCGAATTAATTTGTGGTATATCCTTTATTATTAATCGATTTGCTCCGCTGGCCACCATACTGATTTTCCCGATTGCCATCAATATTTTTGGGGTACATCTGTTTATAGCCACGCAAGGCTTACCTGTTGCCCTGTTTGTTCTACTGGCTAATTTATTTTTAGCTTTTCGATACAAAGAGCATTATAAAAGCTTGTTTGCTGTTAAATGATAAAAATAGCGCAGGTAATTTCCCCGGAACCTGCAGACTGCTGCTAATGCATTAAATATTATTACCGGGAATACCGGTGATGTCAATACACCTTCTCCGCAACAGGAATAACCCTTCTAAAAAGATTACATCAATGCCCCTGAATCTTTCGGGGTGTCATCTCCTAAAAAAACTT
>DLGS01000186.1:31194-32788 GCA_002482815.1 Bacteroidetes bacterium UBA7688 | reverse complement strand
GACATTAATGCTTGTATAAAATATTATTGTAGAGGCTCCTGAGCAGCCAATTGAATATTGCGTGTTGTATTCGTCATTGGTCCCTGGATGTCTTTGCCATCTTTGTCTACCAGTTTGATACTTACACTTGATTTTCCGGTGCCCAGGTTTTGGATAAACATGGCCTGCCAGTTATCAAATGTCACTTCTTTTTGTTGTGCATTTGTGCTGTTGCTGATCATCGCTTTAACCTTAATATCATTGCCCAGCGTGGCATTCCAAACATAGAAATCCAATAAAAGATTTGCAGTGTCTTTGCCAAGATAATCGCCTTTTGGACGGCTATAAAACAACATTGGTGTTTTTGGATCGTCCATTTTCACGAGTTTACCATTTTCATCAATTTTAAAATGATACACCAGCGCAGCACCTTTCGATTTAATGCTCTCGTGGTAAGAACGGGATAAGAAGCACATCAAATAATGTTCTGTGTTTTTAGCCAGTGTAATTTCATGTTTTGGTTCGTACAAAGCCACATAAGGATTGTTGTCCATGATAAAGTGGATGTGCTGACCTTTGTCTGAATTGTTACAGTTTTTGCTGTCTGCATCCGGTGTCTGGCCTTTCAACTCATAGTTTTTCACGGTAAAAGCAAAGGAAACTTTTGTTGAATCTGCTCCTTGCGCTGCGCCTTTTACAGAAGCCATCGATAACATCGCATCCGGAAATTCCGGAGAACCTGTAACCGGGGTTAATTCTACGGCTGGCAATTGTACACGAGCCGAAGCAGCCTCAATTGTATCATTAATTTCGTGTGTACCATCCGTTGTATTTTGTTGGCACGAAGTGGTCGTTGCTGCCAGTAAAATTGCGGCAACAGGTATTGCATAAAATAATTGTTTCATATAAGTCAGATTAAAAGATTCTGTTGTCAAAACTAAGAAAGAAAAGCGGGAAAGCTATAATCAGACAAAGCGATTGTCTTAAGGATGTGTAAAGAAAGGAAATTCTAGAACTTACTTCGAAATGGATTTCACAATCACAGTACCTGGCCTTAGCAATATTTCCTGCTCTGTTTTCTTAAGGGAAATGAACTGTTGCATCAGCTCAACCATCTGCGCTTCATCTTTGGTTTTCTGTAGTTCGCTGCGCACATCAGCCTGCATAATTTTTACTTTTTTCAGCTCAAAATACCCCAGGGTGCTTTCTACATCGTGAATGTAATTTTCGTCGCCGTTCAGCATTCCGATGCCATATAGTTCCAGCCAGTTGTGGCTTACTTCGTTTTTATTCTGAAATAAGTTCGCGGCACGAACCTGAATCTTCTGGTCCGGATGCAAGGTAAAATAATGCATGCCGGGCAATTCTTTTTGCTCGGTGACATAATCAAAATAAATTTTGTAAAAAAGCCCTACATCTTTCACTTCAATCATTTCCGGATCAATGCGTTCATAAATCATTTGCGCCACATTGGCAAAGCCTTCCGAGGGTTTGTCGCCATACGAAATCAACACACGGATGAGTTGCCATTCCTGCGCCTCGTCTGTAACCGTTTCATTGGCTTGCTCTATTTGCTGTTCGGTCGAATTAAAATGCTGTTCTTCTGCTTCAGGAT
>DLGS01000186.1:0-31165 GCA_002482815.1 Bacteroidetes bacterium UBA7688 | reverse complement strand
ATTATTCTGGACCTGCCTTCTGTCATGGTCTATCCTGTCGCGGATAAATTTGTTCACCAGGTTCACCAGGCCTGTTTCGTCTACCTTCAGCAATTGCGAAGCCTCCTTGATATAGTAATCCTGCAGGGCAAAATCTTCTGCTTTGTTGATGCGCGAAATGCTTTCTGCAATTTCATTCACCAGCTTGGATTTCTTCACCGGGTCATTCTCCGTTTCCTTCATGCCCACTTCCATGCGGAAGCCGATGATATCCCTTTTGTGTTCTTTTATATAGTCGTTAAACCCACTGGCACCAACGCTTTGGATATAACTGTCCGGATCATGCCCTTCCGGCAACAAGGCCAGTTTTACATTAAAACTTTGTGACAAAGCCATGTCCATTCCGCGCATAGCGGCTTTAATACCGGCTCCGTCACCATCATATAAAATAGTGAGGTTTTTGGTTGTCCGGCCAATCACCCGCAACTGATCTTCGGTAAGTGATGTGCCACTGCTGGACACCACATTTTCCACTCCGCCCTGGTGCAGGGAAATAACATCAGTGTAGCCTTCTACAAGGTAGCATTCATCTACTTTGCCCATCGCCTGCCTCGACTGGTAAAGACCATACAGCACGCGGCTTTTTACATACAATTCATTTTCCGGCGAGTTGATATATTTAGGTGCTTTATCGTTCGTTTTGAGGATACGCGCCCCAAAACCCAAGACCCTGCCGGTCATATTTTGGATCGGGAAAATTACACGGCCACGATAAGTGTCATACCAGCGGCCATTTCCGTTTTTCACAAGACCTGATTTTTCCATCAGTTCTGTTGTATAGCCTTTGGCCAGCGCTTCTTTATAAAAAGAACCGCCGTCCTCAGGACAATAACCAAGCCTGAATTTTTCTATTGTTTCCGTGCGGAAACCACGCTCCTTGAAATAAGACAGACCGATGGTTTGTCCTTCTTCTGTGTTTAATAACGTATTGGTGAAATAAGTTGCAGCAAACTCGTTGAACAGGCGCAGGCTTTCTTCGACCTGCTGCTGTTGAATCTGCTCGTCCGAAGCTTTCGTTTCTTCAAGCTCTATTTTATAAAAATCAGCCAGCCAGCGAATAGCATCCGGATAAGTGGTTTTCTCGTGCTCCTGCACAAAAGTGACGGCATTACCACCTTTACCGCAACCAAAACATTTAAAAATTCCTTTGCTGGCCGAAACCGAAAAGGAAGGTGATTTCTCATTATGGAAGGGACAATTGGCAATATAATTGGCGCCCCGCTTTTTGAGGCGGACAAACTGCTCCACCACTTCGACAATGTCGGCGCGGTTCATTACTTCCTGTATGGATGCGGGAGAAATCAATTTTTCAGTTTTGTGAGCCTGCAAAAATAGCGGAAAATAATCAGGCAGAATAAAATTTCACGCAAAGGCGCAAAGAACCGCAACGGCGCAAAGAAATGCGCATATAGGTTTAGAGATTTAATTATCCTTGAAAATACGTTAAGAGCACCTAATCAGACAGGATTTTAAGAAAATACTGACGCTTTTGTCCAAAATCTTACCTGCCGATTGTCTTTCTTTTTTAAACACTCAAAAAATAAAAGACAATGAAACAAAGAATTAATGTGCAGGAAAAAGGACAACAGGCTATGGGAGCCTTGTATGGATTGGGCAGACACCTTTCCAAGTCGGGTATTGAAGAATCGCTGCTCAACCTGATTTACTTCCGGGTATCACAAATCAATGGCTGCGCGTTTTGCCTGGATATGCATGCCAAAGACCTACGCGCTGCCGGTGAATCGGAGCAACGCCTGTATCTGCTGGATGCCTGGCGCGAAGCTCCTTTTTATACGGATAAAGAAAGGGCAGCATTGGCATGGACCGAGGCACTCACCGTTATCAAAAGCGGCATGGTGTCCGACAATACTTACGACGAAGCACGCAAACATTTTGCGGAAACAGAAATGATCGATTTAACTTTGGGTGTCATTGCCATCAATGCCTATAACAGGGTTAATATTGCATTCGGAGCGCCGGTGGGAACTTATGAACCAGGCATGTTCAGTAAAAGCTAAACCTATTTTTTACCCGATTGTCGAATTTTTACAGCTTGGATTGTTATGCTCTTTTAACACTTAAAATTTTAAACAAAATGAAAGATTTTTTATTGGTTTTCCGCAATGAACATGTATCAAGCACCCCAATGCTTTCACCAGAAGAAATGCAGGCAAACATGAAACTATGGATGGACTGGATTGGTGGAATTGCTGCACAAAACAAATTAGTGGATCGTGGCAACAGGCTGGAACCAGATGGTAAAGTACTGCGCCCGAACAATGTGATTACCGACGGGCCTTATTCTGAAATAAAAGAAAGAATCGGCGGTTATACCCTGATAAAAGCTGAGTCGCTGGAAGCGGCAACAGAACTGGCCAAAGGTTGCCCTATCCTTAATTTTGGTGGCAATGTAGAAATCAGGGAAATCGGAGCGATGTAAACCTTACCTGACAGAAAATGCTTCAACAGGAATTAATACCCCATTTATTCAGAACAGAGTACCGGAAAATTGTTTCGGTACTCTGTCATATATTCGGGATAGCGCATATCGAAATTGCAGAAGATATTGTGAGTGACACCTTCCTGTCGGCAGCGGAACTGTGGGGTGTGAAAGGATTGCCCGAAAACCCTGTTGCCTGGCTGTATACTGTTGCCAAAAACAAAACCAGGAATCACCTGAAACGGGATGCTCTTTTTGCTCAGAAACTGTCGAAAGAAATAAAATATACCAGCGACACAACGGCTGAAATCGAAATTGACCTTTCTCCACAAAGTATAAACGACAGTCAGCTGGCTATGATTTTTACGGTTTGTAATCCTTGTATTGCTGCCGAAGCACAGATAGCACTCGCGTTGAATTTACTCTGTGGCTTTGGGGTTCAGGAAATTGCAGATGCTTTTCTGACCAACAAAGAAGTGATTTATAAGCGGCTGAAACGAGCAAGAGAAAAACTGAAATCGGAACAGATTAAAATCGAGCAACCTACTGCGGATGAGATGGACAATCGTCTGGAATCTGTATTATCGACGCTCTATTTAGTATTCAGCGAAGGATACTATTCCAGCAACCAGGATGTCACGATACGCGAATACCTATGCTTCGAAGCGATGCGCCTGGTCTGTTTGCTGGTAGATAATAAGCCCACCAACAAGCCGCAGGCCAATGCCTTGTTATCATTGATGTGCTACCATTCCTCCCGGTTTGCAGCCAGGACAAATGAAAATGGAGAAACAATTTTGTATGAAAATCAGGATACAACTTTGTGGAACAAAGAGCTGATAGAGCGTGGCACCTATTATCTCAATCAGTCTTCGCAGGGAAATATCATTTCCAAATATCATCTTGAAGCCTGCATCGCCTACTGGCACACCAATAAGGAAGACAGTACAGAAAAATGGGAGAGTATTTTACAATTGTACAATAAGCTTTTACTCATAGAATATTCTCCAATAGCCGCACTCAACAGAACCTTCGCCTTGGCCAAAGCCAATGGAAAAGAAGCAGCCATTACAGAAGCAGAAAAATTGAATCTTACCGACAATCATTTTTATTATTCCCTGTTAGGGCATTTGTATTCGGGTATCAATAATGAGCAAGCAATTGACCATTACGAAAAAGCTTACAGAATGGCTGTTTCCGTAACCGATAAGAACACAATACGAAAAAACATAGAAGCATTAGTGCCCTGAAAGCCTTTTCAACAAATGGCTTTAACGATATTATAAGATAAATTTTTTCGCCGTCTTATCATAACAAATCCTTTAAACAAAAAAGGCATTTATCATTACGCCAAGGCTTACTTTCGCCGCCTTAAATGATTTTTATGAAAAAAATATTTTTATTCTCTTCTATCCTGTTGTCTTCTATCGCAACAGTTTCAGCACAAGAAAAAGCTGAAGTGATTCCTGCCAAAGAAATCAGCGAAAAAAATGCCTGGTTAAAAGTAGGATTGAATGCTGCAATGCCAATCGGCGATGCATCAAAAGTCAGCACATTTGCCCCGGGTCTTGACCTCAGAGGTCAGTTTATGGCTACAAACCATTTTGGAATTGGTCTTGCTACAGGTTACAATCATTACCTTGGCAAAAGCCCATTCAGTGACTTCGGTGCTATTCCGCTTGCTTTAATGCTTCGCTATTATCCTAAATCTGAAGGCGTATTTTTTGGTGCCGACCTTGGTTACAGTTTCTTTACCAATATGACTGGTGTGACTGGTGGTTTAACTGTTAAACCACAAATTGGTTACCATAATTACAACTGGAATTTCTCTGGTTTCTACAATCATATTTTTGTAGGTGGTGCCCCTATCGATATTCAAAGCGTTGGAATCTCCGCTTCTTACAATATCCGCTTCCACAAATAACTCTTGTAGTAAGGAGTATATAAAATGAAAAGGCCACAGCAGATTTTGCTGTGGTCTTTTTTGGTTTTGAAAATGATAAACACTACCAAAGCACCACTCTCGCCGTGTCAGGCAAATACATTTTGCTGCCGGCAGGAATTTTAAAGGCTTCGTAAAATTCAGGCACATTCGGGAACGGGCCATTCACGCGATACTTGGCCGGAGAGTGTACATCCGTTAATAATCTTGAGGCCAGCTCTTCATTCCGTGTCTGATACAACCAACCCAATGTATAGCCTAAGAAATAGCGCTGAAGCGGTGTGTAGCCCGCAATGGTTTTGTTTTCCTTATAAGCTTTGCTTGCCTTAAAGGCATCCAGTCCAATAAGAATACCGCCGAGATCAGCGAGGTTTTCGCCTAAGGTTGCACGACCGTTGATATGCATGGTATCAATCACCACCATATTGCTGAATTGCTTCGCCAATACTTCTGCACGCTTATTGAATTGGGTTTCGTCTTCCTTGCTCCACCAGTTTTTCAGGTTTCCTTTCTCATCAAACTGGCGGCCCTGATCGTCAAAACCATGCGTTATTTCGTGACCGATAGTAGACGCTCCGGCATAACCATACACCAGGGCATCGTCCAGTTCTTCGTCGCGGAAACCCGGAACCGTAAAGATTCCGGCAGGTAATACAATTTCGTTGTTGGAAGGATTGTAATAGGCATTGTAAGTTTGTGGTGTCATATCCCACTCGGTACGATCAACCGGTTTGCCCAATTTCTTGATGCTGTAATTATTCCACCATGCATTAGCCTTCATCATATTTCCGGCAAATGAACTGCGGTCAATTTTCAAATCAGAGAAATCTTTCCACTTGTCAGGATAGCCTACTTTTTTGGTAATGGCGGCCAGTTTCACCAAAGCTTTTTGTTTGGTGCTGTCGCTCATCCAACTCAGTTTCTGGATGCGCAGTTTATACGCTTCGCGAACAGCCTCGGTCATATCCTCGTAGCGTCTCTTCGCTTTGTCGTTGAAGTATTCCTTTACAAATAATTGTCCCAGAATTTCACCAATGGCTTGCTCTTCCGCATCCAGTACACGTTTCCAGCGGGGACGCATTTGTTTGGCTCCGCGGATGGTTTTGCCGTAGAAGTCAAACTTGGTTTCTACCAGTTTAGTATTGAGGTAAGAAGCGTAGTCGTTGATCAAGTGGAAAGTCATGTAATCCTTCAGGGTTTGCACCGGTGTTTTGGTAATCAGCGCATTCAGTTGTTTGTAGAATTCAGGCTGACCAACAATAACCGTATCAATTTTGGGCAGACCTATTCCGTTGAAGACAGAAGCCCAGTCGATATTTGGCGCAGTGGATTTCAGCATCGCCATATCCATTTTATTATAGTTGGCATAGGGGTCGCGGAGAGCTTCAATGGTGCGCGACGATTTGGCCATAGCCGTTTCGAGGCCCATAATAGCGGCTGCTTTTTTGCCGGCGGTGATACTGTCATCGCCTTTCAACAAGAAGATGGATTGGATATAAGCAGGGTAAGCCGCGCGGATTTTGGTCGTGCGCTCGTCTGTTTTAAAATAGTAATCGCGGTTGGGCAACCCCAGTCCGCCCTGGTACAATTGGTAGGACATTACTTCCGAGTTTTTCTCGTCCTGGCCCACACCTTCGTTGAAGAAAACGCCCACACCTATGCTGTGGAGATAAGCGGCAACATTCATCACCTCAGCCGGTGTTTGTGCAGCATCAATTCTGGCCAGCACTTCTTTCAGTGGTTTCAGACTGTCCTGCTCCTGCTTAACAGAATCCATAGCCGAAGCCCAGAAGTCGGACAATTGTTGTTGGGTAATATTTTTATTGTTGGCAGCGCTTGCTTCCTGATTGATCACCAGTTTGCGGGTATACAATTCTTCGTTTACCAGGTTGGCAATACCCCAGCTGGTTTCGTCGTCGGGTATTTTATTGCCTTTGATCCATTTGCCGGAGGCAAATTCAAAAAAGTCGTCGGCCGCATTGATGGCAGAGTCGATATTCTGCGCCAGGATATCGGGTTTGGCTTCACCTTTTTGTGTAGCCGATTCGCTGCAGGATAAAGTAGTGGCCAGGATAGCCAAAGGCATCCAGCTTTTTAAACGCAATAATTGCATAAGGGTAGAAAAATTTATTCGGTAAAAATAACACGCAGCGCTTAATAAACGGTATTGTGCCAGGGGGAATAATGGGGGAGAGATTGAAATTCGAAATTTAGTCGGTTTTGAAACGTACAAGACCACCTTACATCATTTCGGGGGAACAAGGAATCTATACATCCTTATTGCGGACTATGAGTGAGTTGGGATGCATTGCACCAATATCCAGGAAAGCGGGCTAAACCTGACTATAGTTTTTTAAAGGTTATATTTTTAAACTCTGGAAAGAGTAAATCAGAAGGTGCGCCGAAATAGATTTCCATTTCGGGAAAGTAAAATCTTGATTCATCCTTTTTTCCTTCTGTATTTTCAAAATAAATGATTACAAAATCTCCATAGTCTTTTGCAAACCAATCACCATATATCTTAGTGGAATCTTTTTGTACTATAAATCTTTTATTTTTTTCAAAACACAATTTTAGAGTTTTTAAGTTTTGTGAACTGTCTTCAAGAATAAATTTATCTACCCGATATTCTCCAATAATTTGATTTTCAATATTGCTATTGCAAGAAATGAATAAAACACAAAAAACACCCAACCACTTAACCATAAGAAATATTTTTTAGGTACTTGTTAGCTTTTTAAGGCTTTTACTACGCTCCAATTTACAAACTATGGAAAGAAGTATGTGAACACTACGGATAGCAAGGTTAGTTCGGATGCCATTCAGAGCACTCTGAATAGCTGAAATATTTTACTTATTTTATTTCCTGCCTAGGCATTTGAGTTGAAAAAAATGTTGTTGGGCTGGCATAGGGATATTCCCAAACAGTCCTTTCTTCAGCAATTGCACTTAATGGCTTGCCGTGGAAGTGTGACCATTTCATTGCAATAACCTTGTCAACATAAAACGCATTATCAACATAGTATTCCTGCTTACAGTCTTCAGTAAAAGAATAAGTAAGGAAGTTTCGCCATCTATAAGGTGATGTTCCATTTGGATAGTTCATTACTTTGGCTGATTTCCCATCTATAGAAGTGTCGTTTAAGCTTTTCATTTTAGCATATCCCGTCATCAGCCTATAGGTTCTTCGGGAAATTGTTGAGTGTGGAGGAATGAATGTTACTCTTTCATCCTTCACCATTACCTCATTCGATACGGATGTTGAAGCAGATCCGAAACCACTTGCCCTCCCGGTGCCGCTATAAACGTATAACGGCAAAGTAATGCTTGCTCCCGATTCTGTAGTTCTTGTAGTTGTTTTGTCTATATAATAATCGGATTTACGTTCGTTAAACACGAATGAAGAGCGTTTCCAGTCTATGTAAATAGGCTTCTCCGATTTATTAGTTAAGGTGAAGTCCATTTTGCCCCCGTCCGCCCAAAGGTCATAGGTTACTTGTATGGTATCATTATCAAAAACGTACGTTGAGTTCTTCTTGATTACAGGCGAAACTGTATTGACCTGATAAATTTGGGTATAACCACTTGCGCAACTACATAAGGTAGCGCAACCAATAATAGTCAGTAATATTTTTGTCATTGTGGTAATTTGAGACATAAAAAAGAGTGTAATGGCTCTTCTTCTACCTTAGTAGGCGAAAGCACCTGAGTCAATAATATTCAAATATATCAGACAAGGATAAAGTAAACAAAAAACATGTCTGATAGTTGTTGAGAAGCAATAGGTCAAATCTATTCATCGCACTGACAAACAACAAAGGCGACCTGTATG
This sequence comes from Bacteroidetes bacterium UBA7688, assembly GCA_002482815.1. GTDB lineage: Bacteria > Bacteroidota > Bacteroidia > Chitinophagales > Chitinophagaceae > Rurimicrobium. The sequence continues at coordinate 22,912 of DLGS01000186.1, read as the reverse complement.
TTCAGGTCGCCTTTATCATTTTATAAGAAAGCAGGAAATTAATACCCTCTTCCTACTTTTTGTTCGATATAATTAATGAATGCTTTGTTGGAAACGCGGTTGCCACCAGGAGTCGGATAATCGCCGGTAAAGTACCAGTCACCACGGTGGTTAGGACAGGCATCTATCAATCCTTCCATCGATTGGTATACTATCTCCACCTCTGCATGTACATCATCGTCTTTCAACATTCGGGCAATCTTATGACTGATTTCTTCTGCGGTAAAGGATTCGTAAATAGCTTTTACATAATTCTTTTCCTGTAGGGTGCCTTCCTCCTGGGCTTTTTTACAAGCTTTGTAGGTATCGTCAATAATGTGTTGCATTCCCGTGTCTTTCAGCAAATTAATGGCCGCCTGGAAAGCAATGAATTCGCCCATTTTACTCATGTCGATACCATAACAATCGGGATAGCGAATTTGGGGAGCTGAGGAAACGATAATGATTTTCTTCGGGCCCAGGCGATCCAGCATTTTAATAATGCTTTGGCGCAAAGTGGTTCCGCGAACAATCGAGTCATCGATTACGACAAGCGTATCATTGTCTCTTTTTACTGTACCATAAGTGATATCATAAACGTGCTGTACCATTTCGTCACGCGAAGCGTCTTCGGTGATGAAGGTGCGCATTTTCACGTCTTTGATCGCAAGCTTTTCAATACGGACACGGCGGCTGATCAGCTCTTCCATTTCCTCATCGGTCATGGTGTCGCGTTTCGCCTTTATTTTATTGATCTTAATTTCTTTCAGGTAATCTTCCAAACCTTTAATCAGGCCATAGAAAGCCGTTTCTGCGGTATTAGGAATAAAAGAAACAATCGTGTTTTTCAAATCATTGTCCAGCATTTTCAGCACGCGACCTGCAAGATTGCGGCCAAGTTGCATGCGCTCTCTGTAGATATCTGCATCGCTGCCACGACTGAAATAAATACGCTCGAAGCTGCAGGCTTTCAGTTCGCGCGGGGCTAATATTTCGGTATGTTTAAAGTTGCCGTCCGAATCTACGATAATGGCATGCCCGGGTTTTACTTCGTGAATCTCTTCGATAGGAACATTAAAGGTGGTCATTATAGCGGGGCGTTCAGAAGCTACGATAACAATTTCATCATTCCGGAAGAAGAAAGCCGGGCGGATACCGTTCGGGTCGCGCATGACGAAACTGGCGCCGTTGCCGATCAGGCCACTGCACACATAACCACCATCAAATAAGGAAGTGGATTCGCGCAATATTTTTTCAACATCCAGTGTAGCAGGATTGCTGCTGTCTTCTTTGCAAAGAAAATGATGAATGGTTTCGATCATTGCCCCTAAATCACTACCGGCAGGCGTGGTTATGTCAGGCTTTACTTTCAGCAATATCTCTTCCGTATTCACCAGGTTGAAATTTCCGGCCATCATCAGGTTTCTTGTCGGGTTAATGTCCGACTTGATAAATGGATGGCAGAAATTGACATCATTTTTTCCCTGTGTACCATAGCGCAGATGCCCTAAAAGCACTTCGCCCATAAATGGAAGATAACCTTTCAATAAACCAGGGTGATTGGCAATTTCGGGGTGGGAAGCTTCCAGTTCGGCCACCTGCCCGTGGATATCCTGAAACAAGCGTGCAATCGCTCCTGAGCCATTGAGGCGCATACGGTGCATAAACTTGTAACCGGGTTCTGTGTTGAGTTTTACAGTTGCTATACCTGCTCCGTCCTGTCCGCGGTTGTGTTGTTTTTCCATCAGGAGGTACAACTTGTTCAGCGCGTAAAAAGAGCTGCCGTATTTGCGGCGATAATACGTGAGAGGCTTTAGCAGGCGGATATAGGCTAATCCGCATTCGTGTTTAAGTTCATCAGACATTAGGGCGCAAAATTAGGACGCTTTTTGCTAATAATTCATTTGTATTTCATAATGAAAAGTTGCAATACGCAGATTTTAAGGTTTCTGTCGGGAAACCCGGGATTTATGCCTTCAAAAAAGAATTTTTCGGGTAAAATAGGGGTAAAACCAAATTGGGTTGTCCTATAAAAAACGAAAGATTGACCCAACAGTTTAATTTTACGGACGGAATTGCCGCAACTTATATGAATAAAGATTTGCTTTACCCTCCTCAGGAGCTTGAGACAAATATAGAAATGGTGTTTGAATACTTGTTCAAAAGTCATTTTAAGGCACTTCATGCTTATGCATTTACCATTATAAAAGAAGAAATGATGGCAGAAGAAATCGTGCAAAATGTCTTTTGCCGCTTATGGGAAAAGCGGGAACAAATTGAAATCAACCAATCTGCCAAGGCCTATCTCTACCGCTCAGTCTATAATGAAAGCCTGAATTACCTGAAACACCAAAAAGTAAAAGCAACTTATCAGCAGCATGCCGCCCGAAATAAGGATTTGGAAACACACTCGGCAGCAAAAACGGAACACAAGGAGTTGCAATTTCATCTGGCTAATGCGCTAAATGAACTGCCGGAACAATGCCGGACGATTTTTCAGATGAGCCGTTTTGAAGAACTGAAATACCGGGAAATTGCCAGCGAATTAGGTTTGTCTGTCAAAACAGTAGAAAACCAGATGGGTAAAGCCCTGAAAATATTAAGAACAAAGCTGGTTGATTTTTTACCTGCCATACTATTATCATTCCTCAACTTGTAAATAACAGAAAAACGTGAACAGAGAAAACAATAGCATAGACGAGTTGCTGATAAAATACCTGCTGGGTGAAGCGGATGCCCGGGAGCATTTAACGGTACAGAAATGGCGCGATGCCAAACACGAAAATGAAAAATACTTCGAAGGATTCCGATTGATTTGGGAGCAGAGCAAATATGCAGAAAGCAAAAGCACCATTGATGAAAATGCAGCATGGGAAAGAATGAAGCTTCGCCTGCAAGACACTCCGGCGCAAAGCAAGCCAACAAAAAAAATAGCGCTGTCTATAAATACATTTATGAGAGTGGCAGCGGTCCTGGTTGTTCTTCTGGGAGGATTTTGGTTTTACACCATGCAATCCAACAGAATGATCATTGTGCAGAGTGAGCTAACTACCAAAATCGAAAACCTGCCTGACGGCTCTGTTGTAACACTCAACAAAAACTCCTCTATCAGCTATCCAAAACAGTTTAAAGGAAACACACGGGAAATATCCTTGTCAGGAGAAGCCTTTTTCAACATTACACCCAATAAAGAAATGCCCTTCATCATTGCTGCGAATGGCGTGAGTATAAAAGTGGTCGGGACATCTTTTAATGTGAAAACAGCCATCGAAAAAACAGAAGTGATTGTGGAAACCGGCATAGTGGAAGTCAGTAAAAAAGAAAACAGCGTACGACTGAATCCAAAAGAAAAAGCAATTGTGCTGAAAGAAAGTGCACCGGTAAAAGATGAGTCAAAAGATGCTTTGTATAATTATTACCGGACCAATGAATTTGTATGCAACAACACGCCATTATGGAGATTGGTAGAAGTGCTGAATGATGCCTATGGTTCACATATCAGCATCGGAAATGCATCCGTTAAAAATCTGCCTTTAACAGCAACTTTCAAAAATGAAAACCTGAATGACATCCTGAATATCATCAGTGAAACACTGGATGTAAGCATTTCCAGAAACGGAACCGAAATTATTCTTCAATAAAATGAAAAACCATTTATGCCTTTGAAAAAGCAACTGTTACTTCTTTTCCTTTGCCTCAATTTTTCAAATTCCTTTGCTCAGCATTTGCTGGGCAAAGTTGTTTCTGTTGACCTGAAAAATCAAGATATAGCCGCAGCATTGTCAGCCATCAGCAAAGCAGGCAATTTTCAATTCTCCTATAAAAGTGATATTGTATTGGAGGATAAAAAAGTAAACATCAGCGCAAATGGAAAAACAATAAAACAATTGCTGGACGAGCTTTTTGAAGGCACCTTTCATTATTCCGAGAAGGGCAAATACATTATTCTCCACTCAGGAGGAGAAAAATTCTTTACCATCAGTGGTTATATACAGGATGGAAAAACCGGTCAGAGAATCAGCAATGTAACGGTTTATGAAGATCAGATACTGGCCTCAACACTGACCAACGAACAGGGATATTTCAAACTCCCCATCAGGAACAAAAGAAAACTGAAGAAGATATTCATCACCGCAAGAAAGGAATCTTACAGCGAATCCTTTGTAGACCTGAACGCCGGCTACGACCAGGAACTTGTGCTGCCGATTTTACCTTCTTCAGAAATCATCCTGAATGATGTGATCATTAAAAATGAAGAAGAAGAGAGCAGCTGGGCCAGCAAATTTCTATTGTCCTCCAAACAAAAAATACAGAATATAAATATTGGCGGATTCATAGCAAAAAGACCTGTACAGACTTCTATACTTCCGGGAATTGGCACACATGGACTGATTGGTTCGCAGGTGGTGAACAAATTTTCACTAAATCTTTTGGGAGGTTATACCGCCGGTGTAAATGGCTTCGAAATGGCCTCCTTATTCAATATCAATAAAGGCAATGTGCGATACTTTCAGGTGGCGGGCATTTTTAACGCTGTCCGCGGGAATGTACAAGGATTTGAAATAGCTGGCATCAGCAACCATATCTCCGGAAAAGTCGGTGGATTTCAGGTAGCAGGCATATCAAATATTATCAAAGGGAAAACCGGTGCAGTACAGGTAGCAGGCATTTCCAACATTGTAAAAGACACCGTGAAGGGTGCACAGCTTGCGGGTGTAGTCAATTTCAATTCGGGCGTAGCAAATGGCATTCAGATCGCCGGTGTGCAAAACAAAAACAATGGCAAAACAAAAGGAGTTCAGCTATCAGGTGTCAGCAATCTGGCCGGTGACAGTGCGAAAGGACTTCACATTTCCGGGGTCAGCAATCATGCGCAAAAATCAATGAAAGGAATGCAGTTGTCCTGTGTTTATAATTACGCAAAAAACATGAAAGGCTTTCAATTTGGTCTGGTCAATATCGCGGATTCTATGGATGGATTTGGACTTGGCCTGGTCAACTATTACAGGAATGGCTACCATAAAATTGTTGTTTCCTCCAACGAATTACAATCCATAAACATTGGATTTATGTCTGGCACGCACAATATTTATTCTATCATTTCATTGGGTGCCAATCCCGGCAACAATAAAGCCTATTCTGTTTCCTATGGCATTGGTAAAGAAATTCACTTAAACAAAAGGCTTTCAATTAATACAGAAATAAGCGGCCAGTGCTATTATATCGGCCACTGGGATTATGTGCCTTTATCAGCAAAAATCCAGGCAGGCCTGACTTATAAAATCCACAAACAATTCGAGCTTTTTGCAGGACCTACGTACACCTTTACAGAAACAAAAAATACGGTAACCAGTAGCGGCTATATGAGTTGGCTTCAGGATCGTAACATTCACTACAACCAAATAGGAAACTCAGTTAGCAGCTGGATTTCCTGGCAGGCCGGCATAAGGATTTTTTAAAAATATTCATTTGGCATAGGGGTAAAATCAAATGATGTTGTCTTCATTAAAAGCAATTTTAAGCAACATTAATTATGATGAAGAACATTTTAATATTCCTGTTATGCAGCAATATCGCATTAGCTCAAAAAGATTCAACCAGTAAAGTTCATATTGGATTTGTCTATCCGCTCAGCACAAATGGCCAATACGCAAAACAATATTCCAATGATGCCTCATTTCATTTTTTGGCGGGAGTTTCCGCAAATGAAAATGCGTTTTGCTTTTCCGGCATTTCAACTGTCGTACGAAATAATGCTAATGGTTTCATTTTCTCAGGTGTGTTCAATTACATCGGAGGAAAGGCGCGTGGATTGCAGTTTGCAGGCGTAAGCAATTACATTGGCGGGAAAGCGGAAGGATTACAATTCGCAGGCCTGTCCAATATTTCTCAAAGCACAGTAAAGGGGGTTCAGTTTGCCGGCTTTTCCAACGTCGCAAAAGACACCGTTGATGGCATTCAGATTGCTGGATTCAGCAATGCCGCCAGAGCTTCCGGAACGCAGATTGCTGGATTCTCAAATGCTTCAAAAATGACCAAAGGAATCCAATTAAGTAGTTTTTCAAACGTCACTAAAAATCTTAACGGCGCACAGATTTCAGGTTTCTCAAATGTGGCAAAAAATGTAAAGGGAATTCAAATTTCCGGATTTGCAAATGTGGCCCAAAAAGTAAAAGGGGCGCAAATTGCAGGATTTATAAATATTGCAGAAGAATGTGATTATCCGATTGCACTGGTAAATATCATCAGAAAGGGAGAACAATATCTGGGTGCAAATATTGATGAAACCGGCACCACGCTCATCAGCCTTCGTTCGGGCAGCAAAAAAATGTATGGCATTGTAGGAGTCGGGGCAAACTTCACCGGAAATGATACACGTTATGCGATGGAAGGAGGTCTTGGTCTTCATATTCCGCTCAACCTGATGTTCCGCATTAAAGCCGAAATGAGTGTACTGTCTTTAAGCGATTTCAGTGATGGTGTTTATATGAAATCAACCATGCGCCTTTTACCCTCCATGAAAATCGGACGCTGCTTTGAATTGTTCGCCGGTCCGGCATTAAGCTTTTCAAATTATCCGCTTTCATTCGGCGAAGATTATTCAAGTCAAAATATCTGGAGCAGAAAAAGCAATGGAACTTTTTATGGAATCAATATTGGTGGCACCGCAGGTTTCCAGGTCAGATTATAAATAAAAATTTAAAACAAATAGGGGTATTTCTCCGCTCAATTGTCTCAACTAAAAACAAAAAATGCAAACAATGAACAAGCAATTATTTACTATGGCAGCAATCGTAATCGGACTTAGTTTTTCAGCCTGCACAAAAGTAACAGGAGACGGGCCTGTAATTACAGAATACCGCAATGCAACAAACTTCAGCTCAATCCGGAATGCAATGTCCGGTGATGTCTATCTTCGGCAGGACAGTATTTTCAAAGTAGAAGTACATGCCCAACAGAATATTTTAGACATCATTAATACGACTGTCAGCGGTGGCGAATTGAAAATTGATTATGATTATAACAAAAGAGTCGGACGTCATGAAAAGGTAGAAATATTTATCAGCTGTCCCAACATTAACGGATTGTCTGTTAGTGGTTCCGGCAGCATTACCGGTATGAATAATTTTTCTGCTGCCTCATCAGTAGAAATGACTGTTAGCGGTTCCGGATCTATCAGCATCCCTGAAGTTAATACCGGTAATTTATCAGCCAAAGTGAGTGGCTCCGGCGATATTATCATTTTGAATGGAAACTCGGGGAAAATTAATACGGATGTAAGCGGAAGTGGTTACCTGGATTTCCTGGGTGTAGAAAGCCCATCAGCGGAAGTAAAAATTTCGGGAAGTGGTGACACCAAAGTTAATGTAAGGGAAGATTTGAATGTCCGAATTTCAGGGTCCGGGGATGTTTACTACAGAGGTCGCCCACGCATTTCAACCAACATTTCAGGGTCTGGGAAATTAATTGCTTTGTAAACAAATTACATTGTTATTGAAAGGGAAAATTGTCATAAAAGACAATTTTCCCTTTCAGCATTTTAGGTGTATTGAATCCTGTCTGATATAAAATACGATGATTGTCGTATTGTATAGCAAGCGGCATCCGAGTACGTTTGTATAAGTTTTTCACCCACTAAAAAATTAAAACAAATGAGCAAACAATTATTCCTGATCGCACTTGCGACAATTGGCACACTGGCTTCATGTTCGAAAGCAGACCCTACCACACCAACTCCTACGCCAACACCACCATCGAGTGCAGCGGCCACACCGTCTTACGCAACTGGCGATGGTGCAATTGTGGCATTGATAACCCGTACAACAACCAATACTCCCATCGGAGCTGTAGACTTTGATCTTGGAACAGGTGTTGCTGTCTTTGGCTCTCTTAGCAGCACTACTTATAATGACGCAGGAAAAGTGACACTAAACGGTAAAGAGTTAACAAAGCAATCGAACAACGCTTATGTTTATACACCAAGCACTACAGATGTAACAGGAATTGATCTGGACGGAGCTATTAACTGGAGCGTTACTACTCCAACATTCACCTATAATGCAGGTTCGGGAACAGGAAGAGGTATGCCAAACGCTACAGCCATTGCCGGCACATACTCTACCGTTGACGCAAATGCTGCTTTTACATTGGAATTAAGTGGTAGTGTTTCAAATGCAGATTCGGTATACTTCCAGATCAATGGCCCTTCCAAATCAATTCTTAAGAGAATGAGCGGCACAACCTCTTCAGTTACTTTTACTGCGGACGAAGTAAAATCATTAGGTAAATCAGTTGGTTGCAGTGTAACAATCGCACCATGGAACCATCAACAAAAAACTTTAGGAGGTAAAATAATCCACGTGATAAATGAACTTGCTATCTCAAGAACGATAGAAATTAAATAACCAATTCCTATTCTTTAAAAAAGCCAATTCGAAATAATTTCGAATTGGCCTTTTTTATTCAGAAAGCCATCGCAACAAACAATTTGTTCATAAAAAGAAAAGGATGTAATATTATGGTGTAATTACCCTGTCATTTGCCACATGAAACAAAAGTTATCCATACTTTTCAGTATCGTTTTTTTGTCCTTAATCCTTTTCTCTGCAAAGGGATTTTCTCAGGGAATGCACTTTTCTCAGTATTATAATGCGCCTTTGTTGCTCAATCCTGCCAACGCAGGTTTATCATCCGAATCCGATTACCGGTTTGGAGCTCAGCACAGAACACAATGGGCAGCATTACCTGCACCATTCACTACAACTGCTGTTTATGCCGACTTTCAGGCTTTAAGGGCTAAAAATGAAACAAACTGGTTGGGCCTGGGTTTTGCCTTTTTTAATGATAATGTAGGCGATGGAAAATTAAATCTGTTTCGCTCTGAAATGTTTTTGGCTTACCATATCCAAATTGGAAGTTCAAATATGATATCATTCGGTGGAGCCGCAAGCTATAATTCACGGAGTGTAAATTTCAGTAAATTCTCGTATCCGGTTCAATGGGATGGATTCACCTTTGATCGCACTGCATCTAACCAGGAAGGAAAAGGACTGGAAAAATCGAAATTTAATTCCGTATCAGCCGGTGTCAATTATGCACTGTTCCCTTCAGATGCTATTTACATTAAAGCCGGATTCAGTACCTCAAACCTCAACAAGCCAACAGAAACCTTTTTTAAAGGAGGCGACAATCAATTAATGTTTCGCCACACAGCCAACATTGATTTATTGTTGAAAACTGCGGACAATTTCATTTTGAACCCTTCCGGATATTACACTACTCAAAGTGGAGCAAGAGAAATAGTTTATGGAACCTTAATGAATTTCAACTTGGCAAAAGAGGTGGAGCAAGTAGCGAATAACCAATTGATTTTCGGTGTTTTCCACCGCTTGGGAGACGCAGTCATTGGCGTAGCAGGAATGCAGATTAATACCTGGAAAGTAATGGCCAGCTATGATTATACCATTTCCACTTTACCTGCAAATGCCGGAAAAGGAACAGGCGCCTTTGAAGTATCTGTTCGGTATGAAAGTGTTTATAGTGAATATTCAAGGTCGAGACGCATTTACCATTGCCCAAGATTCTGATTTCTACAGAAACTTTTCTCCTTTATTCCTTTTTATTTCAGCTACGTATTCTTTTATATGCTGTTCTTTACTGCGCTCGCAGATTAACAATACATCAGGCGTATCAATTACAATAAATTTCTCTAAACCCTGAACCAATACCAACTTGTTTTCAGGTGCTTTTACCATACACTCAGCCGCATCAATAACGATTACGTTTTTACCGTGAACGGCATTTCCCAGGTAATCTTTTTCAGAATTTTCGTAAGCACTCTCCCAGGTACCGAGGTCGCTCCAGCCAAATTGCGCAGGCGCAACAAAAACATTATCCGCTTTTTCCATTACTGCATAATCAATAGACGTATTAATGCATTGTGGGTAAGCTTTTTCAATTTCTGCATATTCGTGAGGTGTATTGTAGGCATCCTTCAGCTCGGCAAAAACATCATTCAACTCAGGAAGATATTTTTGAAATGCATTGATAATTGTATTGACATTCCATAAGAAAATTCCGGCGTTCCATAAGAAATCACCACTTTTCAGGAAAGCCCTGGCGATTTCAAGATTAGGCTTTTCAGTAAAGGTTTTCACCTTAAAAACTTCGTCAATGTGTTTCTTCTGATCAAATTGAATGTAGCCATAACCTGTATCAGGGCGTGTAGGCTTTATCCCCAAAGTCAGCAAAGAGTTATTGTTTTTTACAAAATCCAAACCTTCAAACATACTGCGTTCAAATGCACGCTCATCAAGGATAAGATGGTCGGCAGGACTCATGATAATGTTCGCCTCAGGATTTAGTGCATGAATTTTGTGTGCAAAATAAGCAGCACAGGCGGCAGTATTTTTACGCGATGGCTCACTGATAATCTGAGCATCACTCAGTCCAGGTAATTGAGTCTTTATTAAGGATACGTAACTATGATTGGTGATAAAGTAGATATTTTCAGGCGGACAAATATCTTTGAAACGCGAATAAGTCCATTGCAAAAGAGTTTTGCCGGTTCCCAAAATATCCAAAAATTGCTTAGGATGCTGTGTGCGGCTGATAGGCCAAAAACGACTGCCAATTCCACCGGCCATTATAGCCACATAGTTATTCTGAATGCTCATGGATTATATTAAGGCTGCAAAAGTACAAAATCTAAAGAAGGATAAATGTAAGGTTGTGCAAAAATCCTTTCGAAATTGTGAAGCTGTTTGAGGATTAAAAAAAGAAAACTGCCGGTAATGTATAAACATCACCGGCAGTTATTATAAAAGCAAAATATTATTTTACTTCAGAAATCAGTTTTTTGAAAGCATCCGGCTCATTCATTGCCAGATCAGCAAGAACTTTACGGTTCAGCTCAATACCTTTTTCAGATAATTTGTGCATAAACACAGAATAGCTCATACCTTCTTCACGCGTTGCAGCGTTGATACGGGTAATCCAAAGGCTGCGGTAGTCGCGCTTTTTCAGTTTGCGGCCTACATATTTGTAACCAAGACCTTTTTCAAGAACGTTTTTGGCAACGGTATATACATTTTTACGTTTTCCGTAAAAACCTTTAGCCTGGGCTAATATTTTCTTTCTTTTTGCGCGAGATGCAACTGCATTTTTCGAACGTGGCATACTATTGTGGTATTAAAATATAATAAAAATTGTTTAGCGCATGCCTAACATACGTTTCACTAAATTCAGATTCGTAGGGTGTACGAATGCTGCCTGACGCAAATGACGTTTGCGTTTTGTAGATTTCTTTGTCAGCAAATGGCTTTTGAAAGCTTGGTATCTGCGTATTTTACCCGTGCCGGTAACTTTAAATGTCTTCTTTGCACGAGAGTGTGTCTTCACCTTTGGCATATTCTCAAATTTGGGACTGCAAAGGTAACAAAGGAATTTTTAAAAATCAAAAAAAATCTGAAATAATCAAAAATCGACTAATAAGATGGCCAAAATTAAGGGATTTTGATTTGATAACTAAGCCTGCAGCAATTTTTAAAAAGTGTTAAAACTATCTTAGGGCTATAGCTTTCATTATAACTAACCCACTTAATATTTTAAGTTTGCAGTACAATATAATGTTGATGAATATAAAACCGCTACTTTCCATCATTGCCCTTACCTTATTGTTTGCATCCTGCAAAGATGACAAAAACAAGTTTGTAATAGTCGGGGAAATTGCGAATATGCCAGAGCAAACTGTTTTGCTTGAAGAAATGGGCATTAACGAAACAAAAGTTATCGATTCTACCAAAACAAACAGTAAAGGCCATTTTGAGCTTTCAGGCTCTGCAATAGAACCCGGATTATATCGTCTTCATTTTTCCGAGAATCAATATATTCTGCTTTCTGTGTTCAAAGAAAACGTAAAAATATCTGCTGATTGGAATCAAATTGAACAATATAATGTCTCCGGATCTGCTGCTTCAGAAAGCCTGAAAAACTTCTTTAGTAATGTGAGACGCCATATTAATGATATCCATACCCTGACAATGGTAATGGACACCATGAGAATGCGCGGAAATGACTCATTACTGGAAATGGCCAGCAACCAAATGAGTGATATTAATGTACAGCTTACCCAATATATTGAGCATTATTCAGACACAACCCATTTCTTGCCAAATGCGTTATTTGCAGTACAGATATTAAATCCTGCCAGCGAAAAACCTTTCCTGGATGCATTTGTAGCATCCATTCCCGGCAGATTCCCTAACGCACAATTAGGTAAAGATTATATTGCCCGTTACAAAAAAGCCATTAACGCAGACACCGGCGAAATTGATAATGCCCTTGATAAAGGATCGATGGCGCCGGAAATAAGCCTGAACACTCCGGACGGTCAAACTGTGACACTTTCTTCTTTGAAAGGCAAATATGTGCTGGTCGATTTTTGGGCATCCTGGTGCACGCCCTGCAGAAAAGAAAATCCAAACGTTGTGGCTGCCTATAAAATGTTCAAGGATAAAAACTTCACTATTTTGGGTGTTTCTTTAGATAATGATAAAGAAAAATGGCAAAAAGCTATTGCTCAGGACCAACTGGACTGGACACACGTTTCTGACCTGAAAGGTTGGGAATCGGTGGCCGTTCGTGATTATGAAATCTCGTCAATTCCCGGGAATTTCCTGGTAGATCCTAATGGCAAAATAATTGCACGCGACCTTCGTGGACCGGACCTTGAAAGCATGCTGCAGGAGGTGTTGAAATAAACATTTCATTATCCTGTAAATTGCATTCAAATTTCCAAACCAAACCGATGAAAGAGGTCATTTCCCTGAGTAATATTCATAAAAGTTATTTTTTAGGAAAACAGGAATTACCTGTTCTGAAAGGTATAGACCTGAAAGTATATAGCAGCGAATACCTTGCATTGATGGGGCCTTCCGGTTCGGGCAAATCTACCCTGATGAATATCATTGGCTGCCTTGACACAGCTACAGCTGGTCAATATGTGCTAAATGGAAAGGACGTCAGCCACATGGATGATGATGAACTGGCAGCAGCAAGAAATACTGAAATTGGCTTTGTATTCCAACAATTTAACCTGATGCCCCGCCTCAGTGCCTGGGAAAATGTTGCTATTCCATTAATATATGCAGGTGTTGCAAAAAAAGAAAGAGAAGAACGCGCCTGGGCAATGTTGGAAAAAGTTGGACTGAAAGATCGCGGCAAACACAATCCCAATGAATTATCAGGTGGTCAAAGCCAGCGGGTTGCCATTGCACGTGCGCTGATTAATAATCCTTCTCTCATTCTTGCAGACGAACCAACCGGGAATCTTGATACAAAAACATCCATTGAGATAATGGATTTGTTCAGCAGTATTCATCAAAACGGCAATACCGTTATGCTGGTAACACACGAAGACGACATTGCCAATTGTACCCGTCGCATCGTTCGTATCCGCGATGGTGTGGTGGAAAGCGACATCAGCAAATAGTTACCGTTTACTGATTTTATTCATACTGATTGTCTTTTGCCTGGAGCATTTAAATCTACTGATAGAATCATTTCTTTTATGAACATGTTTCTGGCTCACACCGCTATTCACGCGTTTTCTCCAAAGGTTAAAACTAGTGCGTTTTAACTCTTTTCGCATAAAGGAAATAAGCTCCTTTTCCGGCAAGCCAAACTGGAATTCGATTGCCTCAAATGGCGTCCGGTCTTCCCAGGCCATTTCGATTATTCTATCAATATCAATAAGTGTCATTATTGTCCAAATAAGCGGATTAATTTCTGATAACGATAATCGAAAATCGATTTCACTTTTGCATGAATAAATAATGCCCCGAGAATATCGCCAACAATCCATTTCCCGATGTCATAATGTAAAATATCGCGCATCATCACCCCACCTTTTACTTCTTCAAAGTGATGTTCGTGGTGCCACATTTTATAGGGGCCTGAACGCTGCTCATCAACAAAATAGCGTTGAACCTCGACATGGGTAATTTCTGTAGTCCAGCTTAATGGAATGTTGAAAACCGGAGCAACTTTATAGTTAATCATCAGTCCCGGATACATCTTTTCCGGAAGGTCGGTCAGGATTTTAAAGGTCATCGTTTCGGGAGTAATCTCATTCAGATTGGCAGGAGAAGAGAAAAAATCCCAGGCTTCAGCTAATGAAATGGGTAAAAATTGCTCTGTCTTCAAAACTTTAATAGACATTAATGTTGTTTGTTTTAAGTGTTATTTAATTACTGACATTCCGCCATCAACTTTCAATACCTGGCCAGTCATCCAGGAAGATTTTTCGCTTAAAAGGAATGCTACAGCATTCGACAAATCCTCCACATTACCTACCCTTTTCAGCGGATGACGTTGTGCATTTGCGTCGGCTTTTTCAGGCGTACCGAGCAGGGATGCCGCAAGTGGTGTATCTGTGATAGAAGGCGCTATACAATTAATGCGAATCTTTGGTGCCAGCTCCGCAGAAAGTGCCCTGACCAATCCTTCGATAGCTCCTTTGCTGGCAGAAACGATGGAATGAAAATTGAAACCAGCCTGAACGGCCACTGTTGAAAACAAGACGATTGAAGCAGCAGGCGACGCTTTTAATCTGGGCAAAACTGCCTGAATTACTTTAACAGCACCCAATACCTGTAGTTCATAATCTGCCCGGAAGTCTTCCGTTTTGATTCTTGCAAATGGTTTTAAATTTATTGCACCCGGGCAATACACCAAGCCGTCAATTTGCTCCGGCAGAAAATCAAAGTCAAGCGTTTCATCCAAAACATTTAATGCGTGAAAACTGCAATTCTCAGCATTTCCCATCGGGTGTTTATTAAATGTTGCAAATACCTGATGATCTGCTGACAGCATTTCTGCCGTTGCTTTTCCTATACCTGAGCTACCTCCGATTACGAGAATATTTTTCATGTAACTTTTGTGTTTAATGCTTTATTGTCCTTTATTAATCTGCATTTATCGCTACAATACTTTACTTCATTCCATACCTTTTCCCATTTTTTTCGCCAGCTAAAAGGGCGCAAACAAACGACACAAATTTTCTGAGGAAGATGCTGTTTTTGGATTGCTTTTTTCAAACCTACTTCAGCGATTGATAAGAATTGACATTAATGGTACACTTCAGATCAAACATCAGACTATACAAACCAAAAAAAGTACGGTTGATATAAATAAAATGCCGCGAACCCCTGTTGCCATTCATTTTACGTAGTTCTTTGTCATTGGAAAACTTCTCGGTAAGGGCAGCTATTTCTTCGAAAAAACCAGCCTGAGAGAAGTCAAATGTCTCATTGCTGAATGGCTGAACAAATATGCTCAGCAACTGGTGAAACAAAGCCGAGAAATAGGCCGTCTCCTTGGGTGTATCGGTTGGTTTTAATATTTCCAGCTGATACATTCTTTCCATAAAAATCTTTTTGTTGTTTAAATTTTCGTCCGAAAGCAAGTCAAAATATGGCACATAAAAATCTTCGGGAATGGACTTCATGCAGCCAAAATCTATCGCAATCAGATTGCGGTCTTTATCAATCAAAAAGTTGCCGGGATGCGGGTCGGCGTGCACCTTGCGCAAATGGTGTATCTGATGCATATAAAAATCCCAGAGTGTCTGGCCAATTTTATTATTATCCGACGGAATGGTTGGTTGCGCCGTATATTCGGAAAGATGAATCCCCTGCATCCAGTCCATGGTGATTATTTTTTCGCAGGACAGCTCAGGATAATATTTTGGAAAGTGAAGATGTGGAATATGGCTGCATTCCAACCTTACCTGTTCACTATGCGCCAGCTCCAATTCGTAGTCAGTTTCCTCACGCAGTTTATCTTCAACCTCCTGAAAATACTCATCTGAAGTACCTTTCAAATTAAACATGCGAACGGCAATTGGTTTCACCAAAGCGATATCGGTAGAGATACTTTCACGGACGCCCGGATATTGAATTTTGACAGCAAGCATTTTGCCATCCTTAGTTGCCTGGTGCACCTGGCCGATACTGGCAGCATTAATAGAATCTTCACTGAATGTGTCGAATATTTCTTCTGGATATTTTTTGAAGTATTGCTTAAATGTTTTTCGCACCAGAGGTGCTGATAATGGAGGAACAGAGAATTGGGACAATGAAAATTTCTCAACATAAGACTGTGGTAAAAGGTTCTTTTCCATGCTGAGCATCTGCGCCACCTTCAATGCACTACCCTTCAGATTTTTCAGCCCGTCGTATATATCTTCTGCATTACTTTCATGCAATTTATCCTTCGTCAACTCCGGATGAATTAATTTCTCTCCATAATACTTAAGATAATTACCACCCACCTTCGCACCTGTTTTCAGCAATTTGCTGACACGTTCAATCTTTCCCGTAGGGATCGAATCTATTGTTTTCATTTCCGTTTTACTTTATTGAAAAGGACGTTCTTTCCACAAAAATTTACCTAAATCAATCACACTTTTTATTGGAAAATTATCCAGCACATCAAAACTGGCTTTTACGGATTTCTCAATCATCACATCTGTTTTCTCAAAATTGGGAGAAGTATCCTGCATCCAGAATTTCATGGTAAATAAAAACTGCAACCATACACCTTCCTGTAATAATTTCCCCTCTACTTTCCTGAGTTTTTCATCAGGCATTAATCTCCTGTCACTTAATAGGTCGTTTGCATAAATCAAAAAATGCTTTCTCAGATCCTTTAATTGCATCAGTTTCTCGATGGGATTATCCCGATTATCCAGACTCATCAGAATATAACTTCTGTTCGCTGTAGCCATTTCAAAAAAAGTAAAATAATAACTCAGTAGTTTATTGGCTGTTTCATAAGTATGATACTCTTCGTTTTTGTGAAGAAGCTCAACAGTATGCTCATGCAATGCAACAAAGAAGGATGACTCAAGCATTTCGATGGAAGCGTAATACTTATAAAAGTCCGACTCTTCAATACTAATACTTTTGCAAAACTTAAAAACGCTTGACGGCCTTTCTCCCTGCTCTAAAACATAGTCTGTATACTTCGATAACAATTCCCGTGAATCTATTTCGGCATGTTTCTTTCGTGTTGCCATATTTTGTTTAATTAATTAATCACAATATTAAACACTTACTGTTTATCAACATTACCTTTATTGCTAATAGTTTGATAAGAAACAACTATACCGCTTGCCGCTAACACATCAGAAATTGAATTTTTACCATAAATCATGTACGTTCACAAAAGCTGTTAATTTTAGTCAATATGAAAAATGCGTTCTTGCTGCTACTATTTTCTACCTGGATTTTTACCGCGAAAGCGGAAGAGAAAGACAGTTTAATGCAAGTGCTGTCCAGTACCAGAGTTGATACCATAAAGGTGAATTGCTGGAATAAATTAAGTCTTAATGTTTCAGAAGACGACAGCGCAAAAACCAGGATTTATGCCGCCAATGCTTTGAAGTTGTCGCAAAAAATAAACTTTGTAAAAGGTATTTGTGAGTCCTGGGGCAATCTGGGTTGGTATCATGAGTTTTTTAGATACGATTTCGTCCTTGCAGAGCAATATTATTTAAGGGGCATCGAGCTTGCCAAAAAAGAAAACGAATTGAGGACCGAGGCTCTCTTATCAATGTACTATTCATCGCTGCTGAAAAGGCAAAATAAGCATGAGCAGGTACTGGAGCTTAATAAAAAAATAGTGGATATTTTCAGCAGTCTTGCCGATACCGGTCAAATGATCATTGCCTGTAATAACCTTGGAAATGCTTACAAAAATGTTAACCAGTTTGACAAATCCATAGCCTCACTTTTGAAATCACTGGAATTGGCAAAACTTAAAAAAAATCCGAATCAAATTGCACGGGCTTACATCAATATTGGTGTCTGTTATGACGGAAACGGAGATTTCAATATGGCATTGAATAATTATTTATCAGCCATAGAGCCTGCTAAAGCAGGTGGCAATGTACAATATCTGGCCAGCGCCTATGGCAATATTGGCTCAGCATACATTAATCTTAACCTGCCTGCAAAGGCCATAGATTATCTGCAAAAAGCGCTGGCCATATACGAATCACAAAACGAACCGGCAGATATTGCTTCTGTTTTAAATAATCTTGCCGCAGTAAATAACGCTTTGAAAAAATATTCTGAATCAGCACAAAACAGTATTCATTGTATCGGCATTGCAAGGGAAATAAAAGACATCGAACTCGAAGCATATGGCTATTTATACTTAGGCGTTTCGTATCAGGGATTATCAAAATATAGCATAGCTGAAGAAAATTTTTTGCGGGCCAAGCAGTATATGGAAAGTGTGAATAATACTGCATACACTATGCAGGTCTATGCAAAACTTGCAGATTTTTATGCTGTAAAAAAGGATTATAAAAATGCATTTGATTTTTATCACAAGCTCATTTTGATCAGGGATACAATTTTCAATGCGGAAAAACACCTTCAAATTTCAAACCTTCAAATCCAATATCAAACCGCAGAAAAGGAAAAAGCCCTTGCCGAAGCCTGTGCGGAAAACCTGCAAAAGTCTTTAGTCATTCAAAGAAAAAATAACCTTCTCTTTGTTTCCGGACTCGGGCTTATCGCACTTATTATTGTAGTGATGCTCATAAAAAGAAATGCTGCTCTACGCCGGACAAAACTGATCCAAGAAAAAGAATTGTCAGAAGCAAGAGCTAAGCATCAGCTGCAGGATGAAAAGCTGCGTATCTCAAGGGAACTGCATGATAACATAGGTGCACAGCTAACCTTTATCAATAGCTCACTTCAAAATTTATCGGCAAACAGTGAAGAGGAAATGGAGCAGACCAAAACGATGACCCTGAATACAATCCGGGAATTACGAAGTATTGTCTGGCTCATCAACAAAGAAGAATTTCATATTGATGATTTAGTAATCAAATTGCGCGATTTAATAAAACCGTTGCAAAATAAAAAACCAACAATTGAAATCGTTTCAAAAGGGAATGATACACTTAAACTAAATGCAAACCTGGCCAGTAATGTTTTCAGAATCATACAAGAGGCCACAAACAATACCCTGAAATATGCAGAGGCAAATTCACTTTCTATCATAATTGAAACGGTGGACGACCACAGACTTCGACTGCATATCAAAGACGATGGAACAGGCTTCAATCCTGAAACAGTAGCTTATTCCTTTGGTTTGAAAAACATGGAAACAAGAGTAAAAAGTCTTAAAGGAACTTTTGATTTAAAATCCGGAAAAGGAACCGGTACGGAAATTAATATTGCTGTACCGCTTGCATAAATACGCAAGACGGCGTATAGCATGAAGAGTCGATTTAAATGACTTTTGCAATTACAAAAATTTAAAATTATGCCTATCGATATCGCGATTGCCGAGGATAATTATTATGCCCTGAAAAGCACAATTCAAAAACTCGAAAAGAATCCCTCTCATCGTATTGTGGGCACTGCAAATAACGGTAAGGAATTGATTTCTTTATTACAAACTACCATACCGGACCTTGTACTCATGGATATCCAGATGCCTGAAATGAACGGCATTGAGTGTACAATAGAACTTAAAAAGCTGCATCCGCAAATCAAAATAATTATGCTCACCACATTTGATGACGATGAGAAGATATTTGACGCCATACTTGCAGGCGCCTCAGGGTATTTGTTGAAAGAAGAAACAGCTGAACACTTAAAACAAGCTATCGAAGAAACGATGGATGGTGGTGCTGCTATGTCGGCAACCATTGCCATGAAAGTACTGAAACTGGTCAGACAACCCCTTGTAAAAGCGACTGGTAAAACGGCAATTGATTTTGAATTAACCAAACGGGAATTTGAAATACTGGAGCAACTAAAAAGTGGTATCAGTTACGAGCAAATTGCTGCGAATCTATTCATCAGCTATGGCACCGTAAGAAAGCACATCGAACATATTTACCGCAAACTACAGGTTAACAACAAAACTGAAGCTATAGAGATAGCCAATAAAAACAGGCTTTTTCATTAATCGCAATTTTCCTTTTTATTCATCAAAGACTCATCAATTCTGATGAGTCTTTGATGCTTTCAGGAATATACGCAAGCCTGCGTATTGCCTGCGCACAAGGTCACTTCTACTTTTGTGTTATCAAATAATCATAAAAATATTTAATAATGAAAAAATTATTACTCTTCTTAGGACTTGCTTCCACATTGAGTGTTCAGGCACAAACCTCTACACTAAAAGTACTCATTGACTCTCTGCCCAACGAAGGCTGGGATATTATCGAGTCATTTGATAATAAATTGTACACGTTGCCTGCCCATATTGGCGGCAAAGTATCTGAAATTAATACCTCAACCGGTGCCTTAACTCATGTTGCCACTCTTCCGGCTTTAGGAACATCACAAAACTATGCAACCTATTCTGGCAACTTTGTGTTTCTAAAAGGAAAAACAGTGGCTACAATCTTTAATGCTGCGGGCGGTGAAAGTTATCATATTGCTGCCGGACTTTCTACGGTTGATACTTTACTCAAGGACCACATGGCTTTTAGTCCTATCCTGAATATAGACACAACAGTGTATATCCTTTCCAGACCGAACGGCGCCACAGCCAATCGTCTTTATGCCACCAACCTGATTGACCCGATTGTAATGTTGGACACTAATGTGCATAACAATGGTGGAGCAGATGATCAGATTATGCAGTGCCATGGCCAAAAGAGAATCTACTATGTGATAAGAAATGCTTCAAATACCGATTATATTTTGAAGTCCTCCAATGGCAGTACGAAAATTACGATTGAAACTTTAAGCGGTTTCGCGTCAGGCTATGGATTTTCGTTGTTGGGAGAAATAGGTCCTGATATGTATTTTACCTCTTACCACAGAGGTGCAGCAAAAGATACTACCTGGATTAAAAAGTGTGATGCCAGCGGAGTAGTGACTATCGTGGATACTATTTTAAGAAGCTCTTCCTTCCCCAATAATGGAGGTTTGGTATTGAATGCCAACAAGCTCATTATACCGTTTTACGGCAGATTAGTTGTTTATGATTTGGCCACTAAAACCAAAGAAGATTTATTCATAGGCAAAAATATAAGAACCTACAACTGGACTCAGGATTTCGTTGCTAAAACACATTTTTATGCCAATGTTTCCAGCAGTACGGATACAACCTATATATCTGATGGCACTACCGCCGGCACAATCAAATACAGCACGGCAGCCGGCGAGCCACTAGGTGCAAGATTTGAAACGTACAGCGAGTATCAATCACTGGGGAATAAAGCTATCATTTGTGATGAATATCCAATAGCAAACAGAGCCGACGAATTATATGTAGGCAACGCTACAAACGCTGCATTGTATAAATTGTATGCCGACAGAAAATCTTATCCATCTCATTTCGAGAAAGTTGATGGTGCATTGTTTTTTACCATTATCGACAACTCAAAGAAGGTGAAAGTGATGAAGCTGGAGGGTTGCGATTTACCCACGACTAACCCATTGGGTATTAAAAATGATCTGAAAAGCAAAGACTTTGAATGCACTGTTTATCCCAACCCCAACAATGGTGTATTTACTATAGAAACGAGTTCATTCGCAAACGAAAATTCGATAAAAGTATTTAACATTTTAGGCCAGTTGGTGCACAACCAAACAACAGTAAAAACAAGTAATCTGATAGACATAAGCAATCATGCAAATGGCGTATACTTTGTAAAAATCACAAATAATGGCGAGCTTATTTTCACTCAAAAAATAATGAAACAATAAACAATGTTCATAAAATACGCAGGCTTGCGTATAGGTTCAACTGTCTGTTACAGCGACCTTTGACCTGAACAAAACAAACAAAAAACACTCCTAAAAATTTACAAAAAATGAAAAAACAATTGATCAATCTGATGCTTGCTGCCACATTATTTGCCCTTGCAAACCCATTAACAAGCTGCACTAAAAAAGACACCACAGCTACACCCACGCCAAGCTCGCCAACATTGGCTAAGGGAAAAAGTAGTGTAACTGCAACCATTACGGGGTCGTACACCGGCACCTTCAAATCGAATGAAGTAATGAGCTCTGTTGCCAAATCTTCTGCCATTATTAATATCGCATCAGCAACGTCAAGTGCATTGGGTGGTAGTGGTGGCCTGTCTGAGCAGTTTATGATTATTCTCCCTGCAAATATTGCAGTGGGCACCTACAATACAAGAGACCTGACAGGCGTATCTTTTACCTATGTTGGCAGCAATGGCACATCCGCTTCCGGCTGGACATCCGGAGGGTTCGAAACAAATATAAATTTCAAAGTAACTAAATCAACGGCAGAAGAGATTGAAGGAGCCTTTGAAGGGACAATGGGCGAAGAAGAAAAAAACACAACCATTTCCGCGAAAGGCACTTTTGCAGCTAAATTTTAAGTCTTAAGCGTTAATATTTTAAAAAGGCAACTACTATAAAGATTGTAGTTGCCTTTTTGCTATTTAGAATACTTTACAATCTTTACCTTTGGCCCTGTGTTATGAGAAGTATTTCAAAGCAAAATATCCGGCATCTTTCTTTCGAAGAGCTACAAAAGCAAATTGTATATTGGGGCTTTAAAAAGTCTCATGCCAAGATGATTTATGAATCTATCTGGCACAATTTTGCTGCTGATTTTGACGAACTACAATTGATTCCGGAAAACCTTTTCAACCTTTTGAAGGAAGATTATTATATACCTCAAACGAAAATTATAACTACACAAATCAGCATGGATGGAACTATTAAATGTGCCATTCAGCTTGATGACAATAATCTGATTGAAGGGGTACTTATTCCAACCGAAAACAGAGTGACAGCTTGTGTATCCAGCCAGGTGGGATGCAGTCTGTCCTGCAAATTTTGTGCAACAGGATATATGGCCCGCAAGCGGAATG
>DLGS01000211.1 GCA_002482815.1 Bacteroidetes bacterium UBA7688 | reverse complement strand
TACCAGGGCATCTTCCAGCTCATCCAGCAGCTCTTCGTCCACTTTATCTTTGCCCGCAATAGCCTTCGTGATTTTAGAGAAAAATCCTTCTTTGGTTTTCTTCAAACCTTCGTCCAGAGCTACCTTTTGCTCTTCCTGATCTTTATTGCGCTTAAATAATTTATCAAAAAATCCCATTCACTTAATTGGCTTTTACTGCTTATTTGGCTGCGAAGTTAAAACATATTCAAGGGTACAACGATTATCATCCGATGATTTTTATCATTTCATAATCATTCATATAAAAACCATTCCCGATATCAATGTCATCTTCTCTTAATATAACGTAGCCGAGGCGGGCATAAAATCCCTGTGCTTTGTTGTAGCGGTTTACATTCAGCAACACTTTTTTCTGACCGGCTGCCAGGGCGTTTTGTTCTACTGCCTGCATCAATGCTTTGCCTAAGCCTTTGCTTTGGGTATCGGGCAACACATACAGCTTGTGCAGTTTGGTGGTCTTGTCCTTGTCAAAATCCATTTGGTAAGCAGCAAATCCCAAGGGTTTTCCATCTTCATAAATAATAAGAAAGATATCCCCCCGCACCTTCATTTGCTGCAGCAGCGAGGTTTCGTCATACATTTTATGAAACATATACTCTACCTGTTCTTTGCTGATAAAAGGCAGGTAAGTAGGGTAGAACGCCTGCTCCCCCAATTGATTGAGGAGGCTGATGTCTGCTTTAGTAGCGGTTTTTATGCTTATCAATGTAGAAAATTATTTTTAATCAAGATAAACACCGGTCAGACTGGTACCATCACTTTCTACGGTAATGTTTTCCTGTAAAGTGGTGGAAATACTCTGGCCGACAATATTCGGGTTCACCGGATAGGATTTATGTTTCCGGTCCACCAGCACAGCCATATTGATGCGGGCGGGGAAATAATTGAGTACAGGGCGCAAAGCATATAACAGCACTTTCCCCGAATTGGCCACATCGTCTACCAGCAGCACAGATTTTCCATCCAGATTTTCTTCAATTGAAGGCAGGTTTTTCAGGGGGGTCAGCTTGTCGAAGGTCAGCCTGATCAGTTTTACTTTTATCGGACTGATGGCTTCGAGTTTTTCAGCCAGTATTTTGGCCATCACAAAACCATTGTCGGCAATGCCAATCATGATGAGCTCAGTCTGGTCAGCATTTTGCTCCCAGATCTGGTACACCATCCGCTGCAGCTTCAGTTTAATTTGCTCCTGGTTAAGAATTAAGGTTCTTGCTTGAGTCATAAAATATTTTTATAAAGAACGTATCGCCACTACAGGATCTAGTCTGGAGGCTTTGCGGGCGGGAATAAATCCTGCTATCACCCCTACAAAGGCTGAAGTGAAAATACCAATAAATACATTTTGCATGGATAAAGTGAAATTCATGTCGTCGCTGCTGGCATTTACCAGGGAGGCGATCAGCCAGACTAACAATAAGCCAATGATACCGCCCAGCACACAAAGCGCTATGGCTTCGATGAGGAATTCTATCAGGATATAAGCTGAACGGGCTCCGATGGCTTTTTTCAGGCCAATATATTTCGTGCGTTCCTTTACGGTGACAAACATAATATTAGCAATGCCAAAAGCACCAACTATCAGTGATATGCCGCCAATGACACCGCCGATGGCATTAATCATGCCAAACATCATATCCATCCGCTGGGTGATCTGGCTGAGTTTGTTCACGGCAAAATTATTCCCTTCGCCGGGCCTCACTTTCCGGATGGCCCTCAGTGCACCTTCCACTTCATATTGCATTTCGCTCACCGGTGTGCCGGGTTTTGCTTTCACCATAATAATGGGGTCGTAACTGAGCGAGTTGACATCTATAGCCGAACCGATGGAATGATAAGACACAATAAGACCGTTATCGAAGTTCATGCCGGCGGCATTTTGCCCTACCTTTTTCAGCTTGCCGACGATGGTATAATTTTTACCCAGGAAAGAAACAGTTTTACCTATGGGACTTACGTTTCCGGTAAAAAGACTTTCATATAATTCTTCGCCTATAACGGCGGTGGGCACACCTCCATCCACTTCAGCAGCGCTGAGGTAGCGTCCGTCCTGCACTTCAATATTCTGTAATTTTTCGAAATCCTGGGTGACCGCAAAAGCCGAAAATCCGCTTACATCGTTGTCATTGTAGCGAACGGTTTTGCCATTCACATTCATCAGCAGGGTGACGGTGCCGGCTTCGGGCACATTGTTCTGGATAGCTCTCAGCTCAGCGATGGTCATCGATGGCCTGCGCCAGAATTCCCACCATTTGTATTCACCCCCTTCATCCATCCAGGGCCAGCGGCCAATATAGATAACGTCGCTGCCCAGGGTGGAAACCTGGTCCTGTATGTTTTTTTTAAGACTGTCTAAAACGGTGAAAACGGCGATGATACAGAAAATGCCAATCGTAATACCCGTCAGCGACAGGGTGCTGCGCAATTTGTTGGCCTTCAGTTCCTGAAATGCCTGTACAAAACTGATGCTGATAATCTGTGAAATACGGTTGCTTTTCGCCAGCCGAATGAGCAACCGTATTTCACAGATTATC
>DLGS01000243.1 GCA_002482815.1 Bacteroidetes bacterium UBA7688 | reverse complement strand
GCATTTTCAATACAATGGTTGGTTCCTTTTTGCTGGCCTGGGCCTGTTGATGACCGTGTTAGAAAAAATAAATCATATAGCAAAAGATTTAAAAACGGTCTTCTGGCTCTTTTTTTCCGCTTGTTTCCCAGCTTACTTTCTATCGGTTTTATGGGTTCCCTTTGGTTTAGTAATCGATTTTCTAGTGATAGCTGCTGTTATTGCCCAATTATTTGGTTGGGCTATACTGGTGAAAGTGTTTATTAAGAATAAGTTTTTCTTAAGTCAGCAGTTTTCTAAATACGGTAAAGTTCTTTTAATTTTATCGGCCATAGCGTTTACCATAAAATTAGTATTACAATCAGGTTCTGTCCATCCTCAGCTAAGCACGTTATCTTATGGTTTCAGACCCATTGTTATTGGCTATCTGCACCTCGTTCTGTTGGCAGTAACGAGCATTTTTATCATTGGCTATATTATTGCTCTTAAATTAGTAGTGCTTAACAAAACATTGATCACAGGCGTTCTAATTTTTGTGGTTGGGGTATTCATTAACGAGATCTTGTTGATGATACAGGGTATCGCGGGTTTAACATACAATAGCATTCCCCATATCAATATATTATTATTAACTGCTGCCCTTATTTTATTCATTGGTATTGCTATCCTTTTCATCGGCTGTTGCAAAACTGAATCAAAAAAGCTGTAGAATAAAACTTACAGTTTGATAAAGGAGCAAAAGCAAGTTTTTTGATTGAAGAAAAGTTGGACAATAGGGTGTTTTAAAAAATATAGTAAATGAATCGGTACCAAAACTTAATATTTCTGAATCATTTTATTCAGAACAGTCTATATATTATATAGATTTGAAATCTACATATATCACTGAATTTAGTCACTTCCAAAGTAACAATTGAGGATACCAAATGTATAAAATAAGTCATACAAAACTTCCCATGCTAATTTCATTTGCAAGAAAATCAGTTATTTATTTGCCAAATCGATGCTAAATATTTTGCTTTTCAAACATTTCCTCTGTTGACCGATATTGCAAATTCTCAAATCATTTATGCTAAGAGCTTCAAATCCATAATAAACGGGTTTGAAAATTTTCCCTTTAGGAATTGGGTTGACGAATTGGTTAAACAATCTTAAAGATAATTCTGCTGGCTTTTTAGTTTATTGGGGTTAATTTGTTTGATAAATACATTTAAAAATAAGCTAGTTGAAATATTCTATTTTTTTAATGTGATTATTAAATTATTCTAAAAGATTTTCGTCAATTTTTGCGATTCTAGTCAAATCATCAAGTAAATTTCTGGAAAAGCACATAGACTCGGAGCTAATAACCAATAGGTTAGTCCCGTTCAGTCCGAACGGGGTTTTTTATTTGCACACGATTTGCACACAAAAAAACAAAGAATCAGCATAGCAGATAATTTTCCACAATGCATTTCTAACCCATAAATCTCCCGTTTCCCTATTACTATTAGAGGATAAGTTTATACTTAGTCTAGTTTACGTACTGCCCCCCCTTTAACACCCAGTTCATTACTGCAATGAAATTCTCATTTCGTAGGAGCGAGAGTGAAAACCAAAAGGGAAAGGCGGTGGCCGTTTTCACAGGCCGCAAATGCGCGACGGGTTGCATTTTAACTCCCTTAAAACCTAAGGTCTATTTTTTAGGTGAGGTTGACGAAAGGCTTAAGAATTGGGCTCCAAATTTAATAGCCATTCGATAGATATACCAACGCTCATTTTCTACCTGTAAAACTTCGTTCTTGCTTTTGCTTCTAGGAATATTGTTCTGATGGTATTTAAGTTGCTGCTCTCCAATAAGCGGCCTTCCGTCAAAAGCCCAAGTCGTTATCCCGTTCTTGGCCTTTGTCACGCTTTGGCTTGGTCTCAATGGACTTCTCTTGAATTTTATCTTTTGGATCCATTTGAGGGAAGGCGCTATGACTGCATGGTCCTTTGCCCCAGCCTTGTTCCAATCGATTTCCAGTTATATTTGCTATCAAGATCTGCATGGCTTCGTAAAAAATCAATACCCTTATAGTAATCCAATGCCATTTTGAAAACGGCCAGCGTTGCAACTTATAGTTGTTTGCCTTGTTCGGGGAAAGTTCCCCATTCGAATTCTCAAATCTGACGCGTGACAAAAAAAAGTTTTGTGGCATACTGATGGACTAGCAAACTGTTATTTTCCATTTAACCTTATGGAAATAAAAACTACCTGTTAATGTCGAGGATTTTTCACGAAGGGATTTTGCCAGGATGTGCAATGGCCTTATCATAGACATCCTATCTTATTCAGACCCTAACCCGGCTACTTTTTTGTCTACGTAAAGCTCCATAGGGTAAAATATGATTACCATCATTTTTTACCCGAACACTCATCATTTATAAAATTTTCATGATCTCTACTTTTAAGGACATTAAGTAAATCAGTTGATTTAAAACAAGTACCATTAATGCTATGATTGATAAGAGCCGTTTAATTCAGTTTGGAGCTAGGATTGTCTGTTTTCAAAAGGGGGAAATTTTGTTTAGCCAAGGGAGCCTTCCAAGGTATTATTATCAAATTATTTTGGGGGCAGTAAAAATGAATAATTTCAACGAGGAAGGAAAAGAATTTGTTCAGGGCCTTTTTTCAGATGGAGATAGCTTCGGCGAGCCCCCTCTTTTCCTTACAGATAATTATCCAGCTAATGCGGTGGCCCTGATAGATTCAGAAATTTTTCTTTTAGCGAAGGATAAATTTATGGAGCTGCTCATGAACAATCCCCAAATTCACCTTAACGTAACCACCAATCTTGCCCATCGGCTTTACTACAAGTCGATAATGGCTTCTGAAATTGCTTGCGAAGAACCTGAACATCGTGTTTTAAAGCTAATCGATTATTTTAAAACTAAAATTACCAAAAGCTCTGCGTATAGTCCATATAAAGTTGAAATTACCAGGCAACAAATTGCCGATCTAACCGGACTAAGAGTAGAAACTGTTATCCGCTCCATAAAATCCTTGGAGCGCAAGGGTGAGCTAATGATCAACCATCGTAAAGTTTATAGGTAGGCTTTAAGTTAAATCCTGCTTTTATGATTTCACTCATAAAATCGATTCCAAGACTGGGATAACTTTGATGACAAATACATATTAATTAATCAATAATAAATAACTAACAATGAAAACATCACTTACTGTTGCTACACTTGCGGTTACCTGCATGTTCACGCTTAACTCTTGTGGAGGATCGGGAGAAAAAACTCCTGAAGCAACCCAGCCTATAACAACTGAAGCTACACCACCCCTAGCAGAGGAAATTACCAATGTTTTAACACTCTCGGGAAATGACCAGATGAAGTTTGATAAAAATGAGTTGATTGCCCGTGCTGGCGAAACAATCACCCTCACGCTTAAGCACACAGGCACAATGGAAAAGAACGTAATGGGACATAATTTCGTGTTATTAAAACAGGGCACGGATATCAACGCTTTTGCACAAAAAGCATTAAAGGCTAAAGACAATGACTATATCCCAAAATCTGAAAGTGCAAATATCCTTGCACACACAAAATTGATAGGCGGCGGAGAATCTGATGTAATTACTTTTAAGCTAATGGAAAAAGGGACTTATGATTTTATCTGCTCTTTCCCTGGCCACTTTGCAGTGATGAAAGGCAAATTAATTATAAGATAAAGGATATATCTAAAACATATTAAAAGTGAACAGAGAAAAAAAACTTTGGATTGGATTTGCGCTGGTAATGGGCATCTCCTTCGCCATTTTGGGCTATTTTGGTTATGAAATCTACCAACAGGCCCCACCTATCCCAGCTCGGATCATTTCTGCTGATAACCAAACAATCTTTACCGAACAAGAGATTAAAGATGGACAGAACATCTGGCAGAGCATGGGCGGACAGGAAGTTGGCACCATTTGGGGCCATGGTGCGTATGTTGCACCAGATTGGACTGCCGATTGGCTTCATCGGGAAGCGGTGTTTATCTTGGATCGTTATGCAAAGGCAGATTTTAGCACCACTTTCTCCGCTTTAACAGATGAGCAGCAGGCAGGATTAAAAATCAGGCTTCAAAAAGACGTCAGAAAAAACACATTTGATGCAAAAACCAATACCATTACAGTTTCTGAAGATCGGATAGCTGCCGTCGCTTTTTTAAGCGATTACTACAAGGGATTGTTTATGAACGATCCAAAGTTTGATCAGCTCCGCCACGATTATGCCATTCCAAAAATGTCGATAAAGGATGAGAAAAGAATGCATAAAATGAATGCCTTTTTCTTTTGGGCAACATGGGCAACGGTAACAGAAAGACCTGGGGCCAAAATATCTTATACGCACAACTGGCCTTCTGACGAACTGGTTGGAAATGTGGCAACGTCTAATCTATTGATCTGGTCTGGGGTAAGCATCATCTTGTTGATTTTCTGTATCGGGATCCTGATTTTTTACCATGTTAAATCAGGCGAAGACGAACATCTTGAAACACCGGCAGAGGATCCATTGCTCAAACAGGGTATGACCCCATCGATGTTCATGATCAAGAAGTATTTCCTGGTGGTAAGTTTATTGATTGTTCTGCAAGTGATCTTAGGTGTAATTACTGCCCATTACGGAGTAGAAGGGGATGGTTTTTTCGGGTTTCCTTTAGATCAATATTTACCCTATGCAGTATCAAGAACCTGGCATACCCAGCTGGCTATTTTTTGGATTGCGACAGCATGGCTCGCCACAGGATTGTACATTGCTCCGGCGGTATCAGGCAAAGATCCTAAATTTCAAGTATTTGGGGTAAACTTCCTGTTCATTGCCCTATTGATCATCGTATTGGGATCTATGGCTGGGCAGTGGATGGGCGTAATGCAAAAGCTCAATCTGATCGAGAATTTTTGGTTCGGCCATCAAGGTTACGAATATGTTGACCTGGGCAGGTTCTGGCAGATTTTTTTACTAGTCGGGCTATTTGTTTGGCTGGCATTAATGGTGAGGCCATTGCTTCCGGTATTGAGGCAGAAAACTGCGGAAAAGAACCTGATCATTATGTTTTTGATTTCTTGTACGGCAATCGCCTTATTTTATGCCGCAGGATTGATGTGGGGAAGGCAGACCAATCTGGCCATCGCCGAATACTGGAGGTGGTGGGTTGTTCACCTATGGGTTGAAGGATTTTTCGAAGTATTCGCTACTGTGGTGATCGCCTTCCTTTTTGTACGCCTGGGCCTGCTCAAAACTAAAACCGCTACCATTAATGTCATATTTTCGACCATTATTTTTATGTCGGGCGGCATATTGGGTACCTGCCACCATTTGTATTTTTCGGGAACACCGGTAGGGGTAATGGCATTTGGAGCAACCTTTAGTGCGCTAGAGATCGTGCCGCTTGTGCTCATCGGCTATGAGGCCTATCACAATTACAAGCTTTCAAAGTCAACAGTTTGGATCAGGGATTACAAGTGGCCAATCTACTTTATGATCGCAGTTGCTTTCTGGAATTTTCTGGGCGCTGGGGTATTCGGTTTTATCATTAACCCGCCAATCGCACTCTATTATGTACAAGGGCTGAACACCACCCCACTGCACGGACATACCGCTTTATTTGGAGTTTATGGGATGCTTGGCATCGGTCTGATGCTTTTTGTTTTGAGAAGTCTATATAGGCATGAGGTGTGGAACGAAAAACTGATGAAGTTTATCTTCTGGGCCACCAATATTGGCCTGCTTGCTATGGCGTTGTTAAGCCTTTTGCCTGTAGGCATTTTACAAGCCATTGCCAGCATAGAACATGGCATGTGGTATGCCCGTTCAAGCGAACTGATGCAGCAACCGCTTATGGTTGCCCTAAAATGGTTCAGGGCCTTAGGCGATACGATATTCGGTTTTGGGATCTTGACACTGTGCTACTTCGTTTTCGAAATATCATTCAGGAAAAAAGATAAAAAGGTTAACTCTCCAAGTAATTAACCAGTTGCTGTCATGGAAATTTATGTAATTAAAAGGAATGGATCCTTCCAGCCTTATGAAGGCTGGAAAATAGAAGATGCAATAACAAAGGCCTTCAATAGTGTTGGTGCTGTTCTGGACAAAAAGGTTTTTGGCTTGGTATGCGCTACTGTACTGGAAAGGGCGGTCTGGGCTGTAGAAGATATCCAGGACCTTATTGAACGTTCGCTTTTTGAAAATCACCATTTCGATGTCCTGCGTTCCTTTATGCTTTTTAGGCATACCCGAAAGATGCAACGGGAACACATCGCTGGTTTAAATGAAGATACCACGTATGTTGATAGTACACAGACTGTGGAAGAGTATATCAGGCAAACGGATTGGCGGATTAACGCAAATGCAAATACTTCCTATTCCAATGCCGGATTGGTCAATAATGTAGCCGGAAAGATTATTGCCAATTATTGGCTGGACAAAGTTTATAGCAAGGAAGAAGGGTATGCGCATCGTTCGGGCGATATCCACATTCATGATCTGGACTGTCTAACCGGCTACTGCGCTGGCTGGAGCCTCAGGGCTTTGCTCAATGAAGGGTTTAATTGTGTTCGTGGCAGGGTAGAGAGCAAGGCACCTTCTCATTTTAGAGAGGCTTTGGGACAAATGGCAAATTTTCTGGGAATTTTGCAGAGTGAATGGGCCGGAGCCCAAGCATTCAGCTCATTCGATACCTATCTTGCACCTTATGTATTTAAGGACCAGCTCTCTTATGGGGAGGTTTTAAAAGCCGTTAGAAGCTTTGTCTATAATTTAAATGTCCCTGCACGCTGGGGGCAGTCTCCTTTTACGAATATTACGTTGGACTGGACAGTTCCCCAGGATCTTAAGGTACAGATGCCAACAAGGAATGATGCTCATCTTTTTACCGGATTGACAGACGAATTGTTGATAGAGGAAGCAAAAAGCAGGAATGCCTCAAGCTTGGTTGATCTACGTTATGAGCATTTTCAGAAAGAAATGGATATGATCAACAAGGCGTATTATACCGTAATGACAGCAGGCGATGCAGCTGGGCAGCCTTTTACCTTTCCCATACCAACGGTGAACATTACCGAAGACTTTGACTGGGAAGGAGAAAATGTAGGCCTCCTTTTTGAAAACACCGCAAAAATCGGCTCCTCTTATTTCCAGAATTTTATTGGAAGCCAATATATTTTAGATGACGACGGAAACAGGATAGAGAACCCCAATGCCTATAAGCCTAATGCCGTGCGAAGCATGTGCTGCCGTTTGCAGCTCGATCTAAGGGAATTGTTAAAACGTGGCAACGGGCTATTTGGCAGTGCCGAAATGACCGGTAGTATTGGTGTTGTAACCATAAATATGGCCAGGCTAGGCTATTTATACAAGGGAGATCAATCAATGCTTATGGAGAACTTGGACAGGCTACTTTATATCGCAAGTTCAACGCTGGAGAAGAAAAGGGTTTTTATACAGGAAATGTACGACGTAGGTTTATTTCCTTATACCAAAAGATACCTTAGCCATTTCAAAAATCACTTTTCCACCATTGGCGTGAATGGGATGAATGAAATGATCCTCAATTTTACATCAGGCAAATATACCATTGCCGATCGATGGGGGATTTCCTACGGGCTCGAAATACTGGGCCATATCAGGATGCGCATGAAGGAATTTCAGGAAACGACCGGCAATCTTTATAACCTGGAGGCAACTCCGGCCGAAGGCACGACCTATCGCTTTGCGAAAGAAGACCAGAAACGGTTTCCAGACATCATTCAGGCTGGAAAAGAGCAAAATATCTATTACACAAACAGCTCGCAGATCCCTGTAGGCCATACAAATGATCCATTTGAGGCGCTAATGCTACAAGATGAACTCCAGTGCCAGTATACAGGCGGAACAGTTTTGCACTTGTATATGGAGGAAAGACTGAGTTCTTCCCTCGCCTGCAAATCATTTGTTCGTAAAGTATTGACCGGATTTAGGTTACCCTATATCACGGTAACACCAGTTTTTAGCATCTGTACCGTACACGGATATTTAAGTGGCGAGCATGAATTCTGTCCCTTGTGCGATGAATTAATTATAGATAAATACCATAACTCAAAAATAGTAAATTATGAAAACAAAATTGAAAAATGATGTCCTGGCCCAATACAAGGAGCAGAGAACCAAATGTTTGGTTTATACACGCGTGATGGGATACCACAGGCCCGTTGAAAGCTTTAATATCGGAAAAAAGGGCGAACATCAGCAGCGCAAACATTTTGCAAAGTATTAGGAATAAAACTCCAATATTTAATATTACCCCGTTTACTTTACTGGATTATCCGGACCAGATTGCTTGCATTGTGTGGTTTGCAGGGTGTAACATGCGTTGCACCTATTGTTACAACCCTGAAATTGTTATGGGCAAAGGAAAAATCAGTTATGAAAAGGTTGTGGAATTCCTTGAATCAAGAAAGGGGATTTTGGAAGGGGTGGTTTTAAGTGGAGGAGAATGCACATTGCACAATCAGATCATCTGGCTGTTGAAGGAAATTAGGAAAATGGGATTTTTAATAAAGGTAGATACCAATGGATCCAGGCCAGAGATGATCAGGCATTTGGTAGCTTTAGGATTGGTAGATTATTTTGCTTTGGACTTTAAGGCCTTGCCGAACAAATTTGAAATCATTACAGGCTCGAACTTGTTTGAGAATTTTGAGCATAGTTTACGTTTTCTAATTGCATCAGAGCAGAAATTTGAAGTACGAACGACGATTCATTCTGACCTGATTACTCCAAAAGACTTTGAGGAAATGGTCGGCTATCTCAAGTTAATGAAGTATGCCGGCACGTATTATATCCAGCAATTTGTTAACGATGTTCCTACCCTTGGTAATTTGAATGCATCTATGCACCGATTAAAAAGTACCGACTTCGCTGCCAGCGATATGAAGATTGTTTTCAGATAAAATTTACTACATCAAAGCGATTGGTAAGATGCTGAAAAACATTGAACATGAAAACTGCTAAAAAATGAAAATTAATGCGCATACACGGATAAAGACACTATTAGATCATGATCAGGATCGAGTAATGGAGCAACTTATTAAATTAAACTCCAATTTTTCGAAATTGCGCAATCCAATATTACGAAATTTATTGGCCCGTCGCGTTACCATTGCTGATGCATGTAAAGTGGCTAAATGTAAGATGGAAGATTTTTTGGATAGCATGCAACAAATCGGCTTCATCATTGAGGAAACAGTTACAACGCCTCTTCTGACAAAACCAAATACCATCGATCTAACCCATAAAACGAGGGTAATGGAATTGGATGCGCGGAGCTACCTTGAGCAAAAGAAAGATCCGTTAAAGGAGATTCTGGGTATGGCCAATCGCATGGGCATTGGCGATCGGCTAAAGGTCATCAATTCATTTGAACCTGTACCATTGATCAGTCTACTTACTGATAAAGGATTCTTAAATCAAACGCAGTATATTGCAGAGGATGTAGTGGTAACCTGGTTCGAAAAAACAATACCCCTGGCGGTCAGCATCCCTAAACTTTCTGATCCTTCATCAGCTACAGAAGAGGTATTTGATTTGGTGTTGCAGAGCTTCCCCCAAGAGAAGATTAAATATATTGACGTTCGTGAATTGGAAATGCCACAGCCAATGATCCAGATCTTAGCAAAGATAGACACCTTAAATGAGGATGAGTTATTATATGTTTATCACAAGAAATTGCCTGTATACCTAATTCCTGAACTCAATAATAGAGGTTTCAAGTTTCTTATTAATCATACTTCAGATAATGCACTGGATATATTAATTTATAGATAATGAGCAGTATTACGCATAGTAAGCCACTTTATAAAATTGTAATTGCCCATTATTTATTTGCGGGGCTATTTTTCTTTGCACTTACCATAATGCTGTTGTTTACTATTGATTCCTTCTCGGGACATTATTTTCAGCCTAAAGTTTTAGCAATCACACATGCAGCGGCGCTAGGATGGGGAACCATGATTATATTTGGTGCATTATATCAACTCCTTCCTGTTATACTGGAAACGGCCCTATATAGCACAAAGCTTTCCTGGTTTAGTTTTGGTTTCTTTGTGCCGGGCATTATACTCTTGGTTTATTGTTTTTGGATTTTTGATCCAGGCTTAAACATGCAGATGGCGAGCTTGCTTGTACTTACAGGGGTAATGTGCTTTAATGCCAATGTCTTTTTTACCCTTCGACATAAAAAGCAGGAATCTATCTTTCAGGAATTTATAGTCACGGCTTGTTTGTGGCTTACTTTAACGGTTTTGGTTGGTGCGTTAATGGTATTCAATTTTCGCTATCCCTTTTTGCAAAAAGATCACCTGTACTATCTTAGGTTACATGCCCATATGGGAATTGTAGGCTGGTTCTTGATGCTTATAATTGGTGTTAGCGCCAAACTTGTTCCCATGTTCTTGGTCTCTAAATATCAAAAGAAACACCTTCTTTCTATATCCTATTATTTTATAAATATCACGCTTTTAACATTCATCGTGAGTGGATTTTTACACGGAATTGGGCTCGATACTTATATTATTGTACTATTTGGTGCTATAGGTGTATCATCTTATTTGATTTACCTTTTCAAGTGTTTTAAATCCCGTATCCGCAAAGAAGTTGATCTCCCGATGGTTAAAACTTTGTTTTCATTTGTTTTTCTTGGTGCTGCTATACTGGTTTTACCTTTTATACTCCATTACCATTTAAAGCATCATCCCATTGCGGTCAACTTATCTATGATTTATGGAATGTTAATTTTCATGGGCTGGATTGGTGCATTGGTATTGGGTCAAACTTTTAAAACCTTACCTTTTATTGTATGGCTTAAACATTATGAACATTTAAGTGGGAAGGTTAAAACCCCAGTTCCTGCTGATCTCATTCATCATACGTTATTATCTATTCAATTTTTGGCATTTATTCTTTTTGTGGCAGCATTTATCGCCGGCTTTCTCCTCGATTCTCTGATGCTAAAATTTATAGGTGCCGGTAGTTTGTGCACGACTGCCTTAATCTATTGTGTGCATGTGATTTCCCTGCTTTTGCATAAAACTAAGACCGAAGCGTATGATCAGATTTGATTTTCCCAGTCATTTATATGATAAGAAAGAACAGTTTATCGATGCCCTTAAAACGGTGATTGATCCCGAATTGAACATTAATATTGTTGACCTAGGGTTGGTATATACTATAAAAATCGATGAAATTCATTTGAACATTCTGATAGAAATGACCTTGTCCTCTAAATTCTGCCCCATGGGAGAAAGTATCTTATCTGCTACTAAGAATAGCATGGAGCGAACTTTTCCTCTTTTCACAACCGCGGTTAACCTAATCTGGGAACCGGAATGGAGCTACGAATCGATTTCCTTAGCTGGACTAAAAGCACTAAGGGGATGTTAATGTGATTCAAATCATAAAGTATAGGCTTGAGGTCTGCTAAATTTGTATGTACAATACCTTAAGTTAACATTGATTAGATAAAATAATATGGAAACCCTAAAAACATTAAATGTAACGGCTTTAGAGCCACGCCAAAAACATCCGGTAATTTTTGAGATATACGATGAACTACATCCGGGAGAGGCTTTTTTAATTGATAACGATCACGATCCGAAGCCGCTTTATTACCAGCTATTAGCAGAACGTGGGCCCGTTTTTGGTTGGGAGTACCTCGAAAATGGTCCCGAGCTATGGAAAGTTAAAATTTCTAAAAACGAAACGAAAGGAAGTGAGCCTACCATTGGCGAAATTGTAACGCAGGATTACCGAAAAGCCCAGGTGTTTAAAAGTTTTGGAATCGATTTTTGTTGCGGAGGAAAAAAAACCATTAAGGAGGTTTGCGATAAAAAAGGACTTGATGCCGCTGAGGTAGCAAAAGCACTCGCAACTACCGCTTACGCAACCGATGGGAGCGAAAATGATTACTTGAAATGGGATATCGGGTTTTTAACAGATTATATCATTAATACCCATCATCAGTATGTGAAAGAAAATACATCATTTATTATGGAACTGGCTAATAAAGTGGCAAAGGTGCATGGTGAACAGCATCCTGAAGCCATTAAAGTAGCCAGGCTTTTCAGTGAAGTTGGGAAAGATCTGCTTTTACATTTGAGCAAAGAAGAAAACATACTTTTCCCATTTATAAAGGAGCTTGCCCTTATTGAGCGTAATCGAGGTGTGCTTCCAGAATTTGCGTTTGGAAGTGTATCCAATCCAATTCATATCATGGAATCAGAACATGAGCATGCGGGTGAGATCCTCCAAACGATAAGGGAAATCACTAACGATTTTACCCTCCCCGCTGATGCTTGTAATTCTTACACCATTCTGTATAAAAAATTGGATGAATATGAGAACGATCTTCATAG
Source organism: Bacteroidetes bacterium UBA7688 (assembly GCA_002482815.1). GTDB lineage: Bacteria > Bacteroidota > Bacteroidia > Chitinophagales > Chitinophagaceae > Rurimicrobium. The sequence continues at coordinate 15,474 of DLGS01000243.1, read as the reverse complement.
GCATGTACATCTTGAAAATAACATTTTATTTCCCAAAGCTATTTTAGCAGAAGAACAAATGCAGTTTGCTGCAGGTTAACCGCTAAAGCCCTCGACACCTGTACTAATGGGGTATTTTTTTAAAGGCAACAAAGTAGTTCTGGAAGGAATTATAAAAATGATCGAAATAGATAAACAGGATATGAAAAAAATAATTGTATTAGCAATAAGTAGTTTCCTTTTTTGGAGCTGTAATATCAATGCTGAAAAATCAACTGCGCACCAGGAATCAGAAACCCAGGCAGTGCATCAAGACGATGAAGATGCGGCACCGATAGAGCTGAATAACGGTGAAAAATGGTTAGTGAACGAAGAGATGAAACCTTTTGTGCTAAAAAATTCTGAGCTGGTAAATGCCTATATTCGAAATAATCAGACCGATTATAAAGCACTTGCCCTCCAGCTCAAAGAGCAAAATAATAAGTTGATTAAAAGTTGCACGATGGACGGAAGAAGCCACGAAGAACTGCACAAATGGCTGCTGCCGCATTTGGAGCTGGTTAAGGAATTGGAAAATTTACCTGATGAAAATGAAGCGAAAGAAATTGTCATGAAACTTCAAAAATCCAATGAGATGTATCACAAGTATTTTAATTAAGATGCAGTAGAGGATTCGGAATCACGAATACTGTCGCGAAAATATTCCGTTCATCGCCGAACTAGCGCAGCAAGTAGCTAAGGTACATGGGGATTGTCACCCAAAGCTAGGAGAATTTGAAAATGACCTGCACAAACACGTTTAGCTAGCAAGTAATATTATATTTCTAAAAGCAATTAAACTGGAAAAAGAGTTGCGATAGCTTTCATTTGCTCTTCGTTACAGGTTTGCTGAATTAAAGGAAAAAATTGACGCTCTTCTTTCCTAATATGCAGTTCCATGGCTTTTCCAATTTGATCCAAATGAATTATTAAATCGCTACGATTAAATAATTCATGCAGGTTTTGGTGCTCTTGGTAAATAGAATCGATCAACACATCCAGTCCTACATCTACCCCTACAAGCAGTTTCATCATGGCTTCTTCTTTAAGAAAGTGCCCTACAAGTTCTTCCTTGTAAAATTTGAAAGCATAAGCAGCCTTACCAGCTGGATCAGAAGGCAAACCTTTGTAAATAGGTGCGTCTTTTTGCAATAAACGAGACAATATTAATGCCCCATGATGTTCTCTCGAAAGTGGAGTAAGTGCTGTATGTCTTTTCATTGTTTTATAAATCTTTAGAATTAAATAGCTTGGTAGAAAACCAAAGCGGTAATGCTATCCATAAAAGTAATGCACCGGCAGAAGATGCTAGGCCGATAGCTGTACCAAAAAAATCTTTAAAAACCGCACCAGTATAACCCATCATCGCCGAAACCTCCAATTGGAGCAAAATCAATATTCGGCCTAGATCGATAGGATTGAGCGCTGTTACACCTATCATCAATTTGTCTAAAGGATAATCTGCAAACTGAAAGAGCAAAAACAATACAAATCCATCAAACAATAACGAAAAATAGAGCCACAGCATAATCGCAACCCCAATTCCCTTTGCTTTATCTCTGGTTCTAACCGTAGCAAGCATAGCTATGGCTACAAAAATAATGCTTAGGGTTATGCCTACTGCAATCATGGTAAATCCAATAATATTAGCCTGGTAAATTAGAACTGGAATGCCGACACCTATAAAAAAAGCAATAGCAAGGGACGACGCTAACCCGCTGAATAAACTTAACCAAATTGCTTTTCTTTTTAAGGGCTGGCTAACCAGCAGTTCCACAAATTCGGCACTATTGTACACGTAAATGGTCGAAAAGATGATATTCACCAAGGGCACAACGATCAAAATAATACTTAACAAACTTAACAGTCCTTTACTACCGCTATCCTCTAAGCTGAATACAGTGAATGATGATGCCAGTAAAAATAGTGTATAAACCAGCACAATCCGATTGCGTAGAATATCGAAAATTACATATTTAATGATTTTTTTCATGCTCCTTCATTTGTCATAACCCTTGCAATTGCTCTCGAAAGTTTTACCTCTCCAGTGTCTGCTCTTAATTCTTCAATACTTTTTTGAAATAGCAATTTTCCATCTTGCATATAGATAATACGGGTAACTAGGTCGTCTAATTCGCTTAACACATGCGAAGTGATCAACACAAGTTTCCCATTTTCCTTTTCGGTAATAATTTTCTCTTTCAGTAATTCAGACGAAACAGGATCAAGTCCTGCAGTAGGTTCATCTAAAATAAGCACTGTTGGATTGAATAAAAATGCAATAGCGGCACTAATTTTTTGACGAGTACCTCCGGATAAGGTCCGCATTCTTTTATCCAGTAGTTTAGGCAAGGAAAAAGCTCGAATTAAATCGTCATCCAAGGCTGTCTTTTTATTGCGAATATCTTTCATCATTTCCAACACTTGTCCGATCGTCATATTATCGGGATAACGGCCTATTTGGGGCATGTAGCCAATCTCATCTCGGTATTCCCATTGATTCTTAATATCCTTCTCATTAAATTTAATAACACCGCTATCAGGCACTACCATGCCCAAAATTGATTTTATCAAAGTGGTTTTTCCGCAACCATTTGGACCAATTAATGCGATACATTCTCCTTTTTCACACGTAGTGGATACGTTGTCAAGTACTTTTAATTTCCCAAACTGTTTGTTTACGTTTGTTGCAATAATCATATAATATAGAATATTAAAAAGCCTTCTTCATCAATGGCGCTTGATCTTTTAAATTTTCTGGTGTTAGTGTGGGCATTATTTTCTCTGTTTTATCCAGCAACGTAACGATGAATGTGCGAAATAGGATCATTGCAGAGGGATATTTCTCTACAATCATCGAAAACATACTTACTGGCCGATAAGCAATATCACCAATCTTATTTTTATCTAGGTCGTAACCTTCGTATTTATCCCAATAATTGTTAATGAACCTATTTAACACTAAGGATCCATTAGTGCCTACATCAAAAGTATTTCCTATAAAGTTGTTCCGTTCTAAAACCACATCTGAGCAACTCGCCTGGATTTTTAAAGCCCAGCCATTGTTCTTAAATGTATTTCGCCTCATTTCAATTCGATTTGCCCCTTCCATGTAAATGGCACTGGTATTTTTTGAGAAATAATTGCCTTCCATATATCCGTCTGATATTTCTTTAAGCAATATACCATAAGCTGCATCGCCCCAGTTTTCCTCAAAAAAATTGTTAAACATTTTTATCCGATGGGAGAACATAATCGATACCCCTGAACCATTATTTTCAAAAACATTACTCACATAGGTATCGTCGTTAGAAAACATAAAATGCAGTCCATACCGAACATTTTTTACCGATGTATTACGCCAGATTATCGAGTTTTTTACAAACTCAAAATATATACCATCCCTGTGGCCAGTTACAGTGTTACGGATGATGCGCATGCCCTCACTTTGCCAGCAATGAATACCATTGCCATTTTGCTGTTCTCCTCCTTTACCAACCGCAATAACCTGATTATTTTCAATGGTACAGTTTAATCCATTTTGCACATATATGCCAAAAAATGTATCCTTTAAGATATTATTTTTCACGGTGACATTCCGACTATCATAGATTTTTATTCCGCTCAGATCTACCAGGCTCGAATGGCCCGAACGTATAATTTTGAAACCATTAACCTCTACGCTATCAGCTTTTATTGAAATGATTTCATATTTATTTTCTCCATCTAGTACCGGATAATTTATGCCTATAAGAACAATACTTTTAAGAATTTGCAGATTTTTCTCTTTATAATACCCTGCATCAACCAATACCGTATCGCCAACTGCTGCGGCTTGAATTCCAGCAGTTACGGTTTTAAATTGTTGGCGGGATCCAACCGGAATTATTTTTGCCGAAGCCTGGAAACTTAAAAATAAAGAGAGTATCGCTAAGATGAATTTCACTTCTGCACATCCTCCCAAGTAATTTTAAAGCCCGGAAATTGTGGCAAAATTTTAGTTAAACTATCCTCTTGGCTAAAAGCAGCAACATTTCCGTTCATTGGGCTTTTTAACTTCGGACTTTGTAAAAAGTAAGCTTCATTCGCATTTATTAACTGATGTGGCTTAATGAAGTCTATAAAATAGATCCCAGCAATTTCCTGCTGATTTGTTTTTTTATCATCAAGAAAATTATTCACACAATGTGCGTCATCAAACTTAAAAACTTTGCCCTTTTTAGTCACTATTTCTGCTCCAAACCGTTGATCACTAATCGTCATTTTACAAAAATCACAGTTGTCTTGTCCAAAGCGTATTGGAACTGGTTCGCTACTACAGCCGCTTAAAAACCCGACCAATAAAACAGGAATTATAATGGCTTTTTTTATCCTTCTACCTTCATAAATTACAGCACCCATGAGTAGGGCGCCAACAGTAACAAAAATCCACCCACCAATACCCGGAACAGACCATGCGCCAAAATTCAATAATTGTTTATAGCCAATTAAAGGCGGTTGATAAGACATTCCGGGCACTTTAATGGCCGCATTCGGATCTAAATCGTGGCCATAATTGTACTCCCATCTCCAAAAATCGACCATAGCCAAAATACCGAACGCTACAAATAACAGGAAAAGCATATTCATCCATTTTCTTTTAGCAATAATAGCAACAGCTACAAAGCAAACTGCAAAAAATACGATGATAAAAGGTAATACTGTAAACTCGGCAAAATCGTCGGCATGTAAGGTCTTCATGCCTATGTAGTGGTTTAGTCCATTGATGATATCAACATTACCTGCTAACTTATTTGCATAAATTAGCAGGCGTAATCCTTCAGGGTACTGTGGTGCCATTAAATCTATGCGCCAGATGGGCACAAATAAGACAACTAATAAGCCAAGCGCACAAATGAAAAGCGTTATTCTTGATAATGTTGTAATTTTATTGCTTTTCATAAGGATGTAGTTATTTTTTAGAATTCACTGTTGATTTCGGAAGATTGGTACCTGTACTAAAGCTAATAGGCACATTGCTTCCAGCTGGAGAAACTCTGATGTAGCCCGACATTTCCTGGTGCAAAGCACTACAAAAATCAGTACAGTACATCGGATACATCCCTGCTTTTTTGGGTATCCATTTTAATGTAGTGGTTTCGCCCGGCATTACCAACAATTCAGCAGTTAAAGCGCCTTTAATTGCAAATCCGTGCGGTACATCCCAATCCTGCTCTAAATTAGTGGTATGAAAATAAACCTCATCACCTACTTTAATACCTTCGATATTATCAGGAGTAAGATGTGAGCGAATTAAGGTGAGATTTACATGTACTTGATTGCCTTTTCGTACAACTTTAGCATCTCCTTCGCCTTTTGATGCATAAGGATGGAAGTTATCTTCTATTTTAAAGAATTTAACTGATTTATCACGAAGAACACTAGCTTCTACCGCTTGGGCATAGTGAGGTTCACCAATGGTGGGGAAGTCGAGGATAAGCTGCATTTTATCGCCACTGATATCAAATAACTGCGCACTCTGCGATAGTTCCGGACCGGTAGGCAGGTACCTGTCTTTGGTGATTTTGTTATACGCAATCAGGTATTTTGGATCAGGTTTTTTGCTGTCGCCACCGGGAATGGTGAGGTGACCAATGGAATAATAAGTAGCGGCACGATCCAATACTTTAAGGTCTTTGATGTTCCATTTAACGACTTCAGAAGAAACAAAGAAAGAAGTATAGGCATTGCCCTTACCATCAAACTCAGTGTGCAATGGGCCCAAACCTGGTTTTTGTAACTCACCATGTAAAGCAGATTCATATTTAATAACAGGAATGCCATCATAATCGCCGATAAAATCTTTGGCGGCAATGGCTTTCTGTATTTTATCGAAGCTGAATACGGGAACAAGTGCAGCCAGTTTACCACTGCCTACAATATACTCACCTGTAGGGTCCACATCGCAACCATGCGGTGATTTTGGACATGGGATGAAATAACAGATGTCTTTAAAATCTTTTACATCCAGCACCAATACTTCTGTTTTAATCTGAGAAGTAGCGGTATGTGTTTTTTCATCGTAACGGTTGCTGGCATATTTAACAGACTGTTTTCTTCCTTTACCAGCTTTGATATATTCTTCTGCTTTTTTCCAGTTTACGGCCATGATAAAATCTTTATCACGCTGTGAAGCATTTACTTCAAGCAGGGTGCTGGCTTTCTCTGTATTGTAGCAGGAGAAGAAAAACCAGCCATTCGATTTTCCTTTACCGGCATGGCTCAGATCGAAGTTTACACCCGGACATTGTAACTGGAAGGCAATATCCATTTTACCATCGTTTTTATCAACACTGATAAAACTAATGGTGCCTTTGAAATTGTCTTTGTAGGTATCAATGGCCACATCACCATTGGCATCATCAGGAGGTACACTGAAACGGGTACCGGCTACCACGTATTCCGTATTCTCGGTAATGAAAGGGGAACTGTGGTTACCGGCGCTGTTGGGAAGCTCAATAATTTCCGCAGTACGGAAAGTAGTGAGGTCAATACGAGCTACCCTTGGTGTATTATTGGCGTTGCCAAATACCCAGCGGCCATCAATCTCACCATTGGTTTGAGAGAGTTCGGTATGATGCAGGTCATCCCAGGGCACCATACCATGAGAGGTATTCAGCATGGCTTTGGTTTCTTCGCTGTAACCCCATCCTTTCTCAGGATCAACAGAGAAAACAGGAATTACACGAAGTAAACGACCTGAGGGTAATCCATAAACACTCATCTGACCGCTGAATCCACCCGATACAAAATTGTAGAACTGGTCATATTGTCCGGGTGCTACATACGCTTTAGCTGCAGCATCTGCACCCACGGCACTACCTGTATTCTTGGGTTTACAGGCGAACATGCTGAGGCTGAAACAACCTATCAGTAATGCCCATTGTTTAGATGAAAAATGTGTCATTATATAACAGTTTAGTTTGTGAGAGATCAATTATTTAACACCGTCATTTTTGCGCATGAACTCATAGAGTGAAAGTGCTTCTTTATCGGTAAGACTCTGGTTAGGCATTCTTACCAGACATATTTCCAGTTGTGCCTGTGCTTTCGGGTCAACATTCAGCATGGCATCGGTATTGGTAATGAAGTTAAGTATCCATGCCGCTTCATGGCGTGTAGTAACTGCTTTCCATCCTGGTCCTACAAGGCGTTCTTCAGAGAGTTTATGGCAACTGCCACATTTTACATTGTACACTTTCTCTCCTTCACCAGCCAGCGCTACATCGAGTTTGGGGTTTATCTGTACATCTTTGAATTTACCTTCACCTCTGTTGGGATCATATGAAGGGTTTCCGCTCGCAGCAGTGCTGTTTTCAGTGCTTGCAGTAGTTGCAGCAGGTGCATGCGAATTGCCGCCGCCGCAGGCTGCAACAATAGAACCGATGATCAGAATGACGATGAGTTTTTTCATAGTTGATGTTTTAAGGAGTAAGTCAATAATTGAGTACAAGATTACCCGTGAATCTTTTCAATTTTTATGCGTTCAATCATATTACCCCTAAAGCCATTGAAGTGAAAAGAGTAACTCGTTCATTTACAGCTTGTTTACAAGTGAAACATGATATATATCATATAACACCCTGTGCAAAATCATACCTGGCGCTGTTATTGCAGTATAGTTTTACTGAAATGAATAGCTATGATCATTGACATCAACACACTACTGGCCTGGGGCGCAGTGTATAAAAAAGTAAATGCAGGTGATTTCATTTTTCATGAAGGCGGTTCTGCCGTTTTTTACCAGCAATTGGTCAGCGGCAGTGTTCGCTGGGTGAATATCAATGATGAAGGAAGAGAATTTTTGCAGGTCATGATAGAACCGGGTGAATCATTTGGCGAATTGCCGCTGTTCGACGGGCAGCCTTATGCAGCAAGTGCCATAGCCAATGAAGACAGTGTGGTGATACGATTACAGAAAGAAACATTTCTTTCCTTGCTGAAAGACAATCCTGAAGCGCATTTTGCTTTTACCAGGTTAATGATAGAGCGTGTTCGCTTTAAATTTTATGTGATCAAAGAACTCGCACAGCACGATCCGGAAAACTGTATATCGAAACTCTTTGCCTATATGAAACAGCGGAAGAAAAATATTTGTCCCGACTGTAACCGCATCAAACTTACCCGACAACAAATTGCCGATATGACGGGTATGCGGGTAGAAACTGTCATCAGAACCATCCGCAACCTGCACAAGAAGGGGCAGTTGATGATTGACAAAGGCAAAGTGTACTGTTAATATGATCTGAATCATAAGAAACTTTTTATCGCCCTGTTAATTTGCACCCAAAATCAGGCGCATGAGTAATGCTTACCACAAATGGGTGCGGATAGCCATTTTTAATCTTTTGCTGGTAGCGCTCCTGGGTTTTGTGATGCGTTATAAAATTGTGTTTCCATTATCATGGGTACACCAGAAACATGTGTTGCATGCACATTCTCATTTTGCTTTTTCAGGATGGATCACACAAATGCTCATGGTATTTCTTATATCCTGTTTGCAGGAAAAAGAAAAGGCATTGCGCAGATACGAGCCGGTACTGAAAGCCAACCTGCTAACAGCTTATGGTATGTTGCTGAGTTTTCCGTTCCAGGGATATGGATGGATCTCCATCAGTTTTTCTACGGCCTCCATTCTTGTATCATACTGGTTTGCATGGCTGTTCTGGAAAGACCTTAACCGGCAGTTGCTGCCGGCGGCCAACTGGTTTAAAGCAGCATTGTTTTTTCTGGTGATTTCATCGTTTGGTGCATTTGGATTGTCGGTGATGATGGCCAATCACTGGATCAACCAGCAATGGTACCTCGCAGCCGTGTATTTCTTTCTTCATTTTCAATACAACGGCTGGTTCTTTTTTGCCTGTATGGGATTGTTGTTTACCATGCTATACCAGCACCGCTTATTACTGAAATACGGGCAACGGATATTCAGGCTTTTTGTAGTGGCCTGTTTACCTGCGTATTGTTTATCAGTGCTCTGGTTATCGTTGCCATGGTGGGTGTATATAGTAGTGGCCATTGCTGCAATGGCGCAGGTGCTGGCTTGCGTTTATCTATGGAAAATGATCGCAGCACATAAAAATTATTATAAAACCGAATGGCCGCTCATGGCAAGGCGAACCGGTATATTGGTGGCACTTGCATTAACGGTAAAATTGCTGCTGCAACTTTTTTCAACCATTCCATCGCTCAGCGATCTGGCTTTTGGTTTCAGGCCCATTGTCATTGGTTACCTGCACCTGGTATTACTGGGTATCATTAGTTTGTTTTTGCTGACGGTATTACTGGTTTTTACAAAGCAGCAATCATTATCGCTGATGAGAAAGGGAATAATTGTTTTTGTAAGCAGTATATTACTGAATGAACTATTGCTGATGCTGCAGGGTGTTTGTGCGATGGCTTATATACCTGTGCCCGGTATACAGGAACTGTTATTGTTTGTTGCACTGGGTTTAGTAACCGGAGCAGCCATGGTTTTTTTCGGGTATCGAAAACCCGTTTATGCGTAGACGCATAATTAGTGTGTAAGCGATGCTGGAATTTTGTATCAAACCTTTTGATATGGACTATGCATCTCAAACACTAGCCGCCATTGTAAGTGATCATTACCAGACAGCACCTTTATTCGAAAAATTTAACCTCGACTTTTGCTGCAAAGGAAAACAGACCCTGGCATTGGCCTGCGAACAGAAAGGACTTGATTTGAATACAGTGGTACAGGAACTGGAAGAACTGGTGAATGATAACCCCGGGAAAAATATACCCTTTGCCGATATGGAGGCAGCACAACTCATTCAATACATCCTGATTCATCATCATTTCTTTGTGAAACAAACAGTGCCACAGATTTCGGGTTACCTGGAAAAAATCAATGCCAAACATGGCGACAGGTTTCCGCAAATGAGCAGGGTATTAAACCTGTTCAGGCAATTGTCGTTTGAACTGCTGTCGCATATGGAGAAAGAAGAACAGGTATTATTTCCTGCCATCAACGCACTTGAAAAAGACCCGTCAGTGGCAATTAAATTTAAAGCTGTGATTGAACAAATGCTGGCAGAGCATCATGAAGCAGGTGATTTGATGGACCAGATCAGGGTGCTCACATTGAATTATACACCTCCTGAAGATACCTGCACTACTTTTCAGTTAACACTTACCATGTTAAAAGATTTTGAGGCCAACCTGCACAAGCATGTTCACCTGGAGAATAATCATTTGTTTCCGATAGTAACCAAACAAATAGAATTGAGTGAATACCAGTAGTATTCGTCCTGTTTAAAACAACAGATCAACGGTGTACCGGTTCATTCATCAGTACACTGATGATCTGTTCTGCCGTTTAGGAAAATAAGTTTACACAAGCCCAACCTGCATTGCTTTTAATGCACGCTGGTAGTTATTGATATTATTGGAAATGGTTTTGAGAGAGAGCAGCCCGATCATTTCAAAAATTTCTTTTTTTGAAAAAGCCTCTTCATCGAGTACCTGCAAATACGCCGCATATCCTTCGCGGTTGGCATAAAAAAGAGCTTCGGTTCCTTTGAGAAGTCTGTTCAGTGAATCAACAGAAGTGGGTCTTCTTTCTATAATAGCCCTGATATCATCATCCTGCAAACCTGCTTTCCGGGAAAGAAAGGAATGTCCTTTTACACAGGAATCGCAGTTGTTCAGCGAAGAAATGAGCAACTCGATGGCATTGGTTTCTATTGCTGTAAAACCGGCCGAGTCCATGGTAATTACCCCTTCGGTATATAATGCCGCAACGGGTACACTGTATTCGGCGATCTCTTTAATCATGGGAGGCACCAAGCCAAAACTTTGTTCGGCAAACTGGTACACGCTTTCTTTTGTTACTGTTTGTTTCATGATGATTTTTTGTATGAAACAAAACTACCGGGCGCATGCCGGATGATTTTTGACTTAAATCACAAAGATGATTTGGCAGAGCGGCTCCTGATTCTGCTAAGTGTTTCTCTTCTCATACCCAGGTAAGAGGCAATGTATTGCAAAGGAATTTGCTGTATGATCTGTGGCGCTTTTTTCAACAGGAAATGATAACGTTCTTCCGGGCTGTAAATGGTATAGATTTCTTTCCAGTCGGCATCATCGGCCAGCATATGTTCCAGTATAACCCTTCCGATGCCTTCAATTTCGGGCGCCTGTTTGTACAGTGCTATCAACGCCTCTTTGTTTATTTTTACCACGATGGCATCGTCCAGTGTCTGTATAAAAACAGTAGAAGGCTGCAGGGTGGTAAGGCTTTTCATGTTGGTCATGCAAATACCTTCTGTAAACAAACCGGTGGTTACTTCTTCATTTTCTTTCAGGTACAAAAAACGGAAAGAGCCTTTGTAAACAAAATAGATATGTCTGCAAACGGCTCCTTCTTCCAGCAGTAATTCTCCCTTGCGGTAAGAACTGATCTGCATGGCACTGGTCATGAGCAACCATAAATGGTCGGCAACAGGCGTCATGCTTTCTAAATGCGCCCTGAAGGCCCCGAATATGGCTATATCATCGAAATGCGCTTTCAGGAAAGTAGTTTGTACAGGCAAGATAAAACAAAAAGGGCTATCGGAATGACAGCCCTTTGATCAATACAACCTGCACTTACACCCTTAGGTGATCTGCCTTCCAGCTTTTTAAACTTTTCTTGATCTGTTCGGGAGATAGACCTGGTAGATCGGCGCTTGCGGTGAGCTGAATAAAATCTTCATCATGCGCAAACCGTAAGGCAACAAGCTGAGCCAGGGAAAGCTGTTCTTCTATGTTACTAAAATCTTTGCCGGTAATCATAAAATAGCGCAACCGTATTTCAGACCGGATGATCCTGTCCTGGTTTTGTTTCGCATAGGTTCTGGTGATGAACAAAGTCAGATAAAGGCATATAAAAGCCATAGCCAGCAGTAAACCATACCAGGTAAATGAATGTGTTAACATCAATAAAGAAAGGATGGATAATAATAAAGACAATGGCGCCACGAAAAAATGGAACAAGGGATGAAAACGTTGATGGTTACTAAACTGCTGCTCTTTCATGTTAATAATATTGGTGTTTGATACAATGATTGAATAAGACAACAAAATTGAAACGGCCATTCTTTTCTTTTTGTGACTTAAATCAAAAAGCAGGGATAGAGAGCGGAATAGTTTTGTGCCTATAGAATATAATCAATCATTAAAACATTTTATGTATGTCAGTTACATCAAACAAAACACTGGTCAGCGAATTTATCAGACAGGTATGGAACGAAAGAAAACTGGAAGCGCTGGACCAGTTTATTCATGCCGAATACCATGACCATTCTTTTATACCGGCACTACCCACCAACAAAGAAGGGCTGTTGCACTGGATAGGTGCTGTATCGGCTTCTTTCGATCACCAGACTATTATTGTATCACTCGTGGCAGAAAACGATATGGTGGCCGCACAAATTTTATTCAGGGTAAAACAGGTAGGCAAGTGGAGAAATATAGCAGCAACAGGCAAAGAAGCCGAGGTAAAAGGGTTTCGTCATTTCAGGATAAAAGACGGAAAGATAGCAGAACATTGGGCCCTGCTCGATGGGGAAGCATTACAAACTGCACTCAGCCATACAGCACATGGCTGTGCTGTAGTACAATAATCCATACACAACCATAAAACAAATCTTATGACCAAACTCAGCATATTTTACAGCAACGAAGCCGACAAATATTTTGATGAGCGCTATTACCTGGAAGTGCATATACCCATGTCTGTAAAACTACAGGGCACCAATCTCAAAGCGGTACAGGTAGAAACTGCATGGGCCCATGCACCGGAAGAAGTACAACCGCCTTATGTGGCCATCTGTCATTTTTATTATGAAACACCCGATCATTTTTTCACCGCATTTCTTCCGCATCGCGACATACTGGAAAAAGATATGGAGCATTATACCAACATTAAACCACTGATACAAATGAGTGATGTGCGGCTTGATTCTTTACAGGGTATTACAATACAAAATGCGCAGCAGTAAATGCGTTGTGTAAAATTTTTACAAATAGTCTGCTTTTTGATTTAAGTCACAACCCATGGAAATACACGCCGCTAGTTTTGTTGCAGCAAAAAAATAAGCAATGAAAACAATTACAGTAACCATGCTGGCGCTACTCCTGTTCACCGCAACAGCCAACAGCCAGCCAAACCCATTAACAACACTCAAAAAAGACCTTATGGAAACAAAGAAAACAGTGGAGTCGATGATTGCCGTTATGCAAAACGGCTGGAACCATGCAGACGGAAATGAATTTGTAAAGCCCTTTGCTGATACCATTGAATTTGTAGACATCAGGGGCACATTACACAGCCAGTCAACCCGCCAGTATATTGCCCAGGCACATGCCGGTTTGTGGAAGAGTATTTATAAAGACAGCAAAATACTATACGAGCTGTTACAAACCGTAGTTCTGAACGATCATACCCTGCTGGTAAACCTGAAAGCCACACTTGATGCACCTGTGGGCCCACTGGCAGGTAAAACTTCATCTACCATTACCATGGTGCTGCTGCAAACAGACGGGGAATGGAAAGTGAGAGGGTTTCATAATACATTGGTGGCGAAACAATAAGTGAGGGTTGAGCATACAATAACAAAGCCCGCTTCCTGGTTGAGAAGCGGGCTCTTTTGTGGATACCCTGATTATCCGGCAGACAAACAATAAACGTACTACTGACAATTATTTAATGATAACACTTATTTTTATAGCCAACCACGCAAAATTTCACTCACTAAAACGCTACAAACAATGAACAATCATGAAAGAGAAACAACCAGTCATGAAAATCACCAACCTGATGTTATCATGTATGGCCATGCTCCTGTTTGCCCAAAGCGGAATACAGGCGCAGAAAAATGAAACATCAGGCAGTAAAGTAAACCAGCGTTTTGTTCACCGGGCCATGGGTAATCCTTACCTGCCCTTATGGGAACATTTACCCGATGGAGAACCCCGGGTTTTCGAAGATCCCGATAAACCTGGTAAATACCGGGCCTATATCATCGGCTCACACGATTTACGTTTTACCAGTTATTGCGGACCTGATATCAGAATATGGTCTGCACCGGTAGAAGATTTATCAAGCTGGCGCGATGAAGGTGCTGTATTCACCTATCAGTCGGAAGACAAGTGGGATGTAATGTATGCACCTGATCTGGTGGAAGTGAAAAGAAAAAATGGTAAGAAAGAATATTATCTCTATCCGCACAGCCGTGGCCCGAACAGGGAGCCACTGGTGGCAAAATCAAATCGCCCCGACGGACCTTTTACGCCTGTTAACCTTACGGAAGATGGTAAGCGTACCGTGTCCGGCAGTATTTTAGGATTCGATCCAGCGGTATATATTGAATATGTTACCGACCCGAAAGACCCCGACTATGAAATTGGTTTTCGTGCCTATGCCTACTGGGGTTTTCAAAGATCATTAGCGGCACAGTTAGACCAGAATACCATGTATTCTCTCAGACCCGGCACCAAAATCATCGACCGTTTTCTACCGGCCAGTTCACGTTATGGTACTTTACGTGATCCGCAGGGTACCGTGTTTCCTCAAATTTATCCGGGAGAAGATTTAGGAACATTCAATTTTTTCGAAGCCTCCTCTATTCGTAAAGTGGGTAATAAGTTTGTGTCTATTTACAGTGGTTATTCCGGACCGGAATATGGAGTAGGCAGTTCCAATTCAACCTTACGTTATGTGGTGGGCGATTCACCATTGGGTCCGTGGAAGAGTGGTGGTGTACTGGTAGATTCCCGTGCACCGGTTTTGAATAAAGACGGCAACGCCATACAAACCACCAATGCGGGTCATAATACGCATGGCAGTATCCAGGAAATCAACGGACAATGGTATGTGTTTTACCACCGGCCTCCCCGTGGTTTTGGTTTTGCGCGCCAGGCCATGGTAGCACCCATATCGGTAAGCTGGGATGATAAGCCTGTTTCGGAAGGTGGTATGGTATATCTCAGGGCATTTGATCCATATGCGCCTGATAAAATACATGTGGTAAAAGACAGTGCAGGAAAAGAATACAAAGGAGCGGAAGTAACATCGGAAGGTTTTCATTTTTACGGACTCGATCCTTACCGCTATTATTCTGCTGGCTATGCCTCTTATCTATCCGATAACAGCATTCAACAGGATTCATGGGATATATGGGACAATCATATGCCCATTACCAAAGTGAAAAACGGACATATCATCGGCTATAAATATTTTGGTTTTGGTGGTCTGGCCAAAAACAATAAAGGCTTACCCGCTTTTGAAGGAACCAGGAAAGGAAATAAAACAGCATTCCATCTTTTCCTTACACCCAAAACAACGAAATCGTTTAAAGTAAATGTTTGGTTAGATGGTCCCTGGAACAATGCAACATGGAAAGGCAAAAAGAT
>DLGS01000387.1 GCA_002482815.1 Bacteroidetes bacterium UBA7688 | reverse complement strand
AGACCTGCACCGACACCTGCACCAGTGCAGCAAGTGCCCCAACCGGCTAAGCGAATTGCACAACAGCAAGAAGTTTCGCAGGAAGCTATTGCTCCGATGCAACAATTGCAAAGTCCTGTTCAATTACAGAAAATGGATACCCGCGAAGTGGCCGCCTTACAGGAAAATGCAAAAAAGGACCGTGGCGATTTACCTGAATCTTTGGATGCTGAAAAACAAACGCAGACAAGTCCGGCTTCTGATGAGCCTGTTGACGAAATCGAGCAACTGAAAGCGAAGCTGGACAAAGCGGTATATGCACGTTCTTCCAAATCGAATGTAAAAGTGAGCAGCGATGATTCGGCTGCTGTGTTTAATAAAAAACCAATTGTAGTTGCCAGTCAGAAAGCGGCGATACAAACAGTGGAAGAAAATCCCGGTGCAGAATATCATACCGTCCAGAAAGGCGATACTGGTTACAGCATAGCCAAGAAATATGGCATTAAAGTAAAGCAGCTGAACGAAATGAATAACCTCAATTTTGAAGGGATTAAAATAGGACAGAAACTGCGGGTAAAATAAAAACGCCTTTTGGTTTAATTAGTAAAGTGTTTAAAAAAAGAAAATGAGCGAAGAAAAATCTCTGAATTTTTTAGAGGAAATTATAGAAAAAGATATTGCTGCAGGTGTCAATAACGGCCGTGTTCACACGCGTTTCCCACCTGAGCCAAATGGATATTTGCACATCGGCCATGCGTCTTCCATTTGTTTGAATTTTGGCCTGGCAAAAAAATATAACGGGCAGTGCAACCTTCGTTTCGACGATACCAATCCATCTACCGAAGAGACAGAATATGTAGACAGCATCAAGGCCGATATCAAATGGTTGGGCTTTGAGTGGAGCAACGAATTATATGCTTCAGATTACTTCGAACAGCTTTATCAGTTTGCGGTTAAACTGATTGAAAAAGGATTGGCATATGTGGACGATTCTTCTGCCGAAGAAATGGCAGAGCAAAAAGGCGATATCGGCAAACCCGGTATTGACAGTCCATACAGAAGCAGAACAATAGCCGAAAACCTGCAATTGTTCCAGGACATGAAGGAAGGTAAGTATCCTGATGGGGCG
This sequence comes from Bacteroidetes bacterium UBA7688, assembly GCA_002482815.1. Classification (GTDB taxonomy): domain Bacteria; phylum Bacteroidota; class Bacteroidia; order Chitinophagales; family Chitinophagaceae; genus Rurimicrobium. Next base: position 3,305 of record DLGS01000387.1, on the reverse strand, counting down.
AAAGTTTTGCGTGCACGCATTGATATGACTCATCCGAATTTATTATTACGCGACCCTATTATCTATCGTATCAAACATGTACATCATCACCGCACAGGCGACAAATGGTGCCTGTATCCGATGTACGATTTTGCCCACGGACAAAGCGATAGTATCGAAGAAATTACGCACTCTATTTGCACGCTGGAGTTTATTCACCACCGCCCCTTGTATGATTGGTTTATTGAGCAATTGGGTATTTTTCCTTCTCATCAGTATGAGTTTGCCCGCCGCAGTGTAAGCTATATGATTACCAGCAAACGTAAGTTGCTGCAACTCGTGAACGAAAATCATGTCACCGGTTGGGACGACCCGCGTATGCCTACCATCAGCGGTATGCGCAGGCGGGGTTATCCGGCTGCGGCAGTGCGCCAGTTCTGCGAAATGATTGGTGTCGCCAAACGCGAAAACCTGGTTGATATTGGCGTGCTTGAATTCTGTGTGCGTGAGCAATTGAACAAAACAGCTAATCGTGTAATGGCAGTGCTGGATCCGGTGAAAGTGATATTAACGAATTATCCTGAAGGTCAATCAGAAGTTTTGATGGCCGATAATAATACGGAAGATGAAAATGCCGGAACACGCGAACTGACGTTTGGCCGTGAACTGTATATCGAACGCGATGACTTTATGGAAGATGCGCCAAAGAAATTCTTCCGCCTGGCACCTGGATTATCTGTTCGACTGAAACACGCTTACATCATTACCTGCAACGAGGTCATTAAAGATGCCAACGGAAATATTACCGAACTGCATTGTACTTATAACACCGAAAGCAAAAGTGGCAACGATACCAGCGGTGTACATGTCAAAGGTGTTATCCATTGGGTGAATGCGGCTACTGCTGTGCCTGCCGAAGTGCGGATGTACAACCGATTGTTTACAGTAGAAGATCCTGCGAATGCGGAAGGGGATTTTAAAGATCATATCAACGCCAATTCAATGGAGGTAAATCACGGCGCTTTTGTGGAGCCATCCTTACTGAAAGCACAAACCGGCAACCAATTCCAGTTTATGCGCAAAGGTTATTTTTCTGTAGACCGCGACAGCACTGCTGAGAAATTAGTCTTCAACCAGACTGTTGGATTGAAAGATACTTTCGCGAAAGAGATGAAAAAGTAATTGCTGATTTCTGATTGAGGATTTTTGATTGTTTGATGAACAAATAATTGTAAACAGAAAGGATAAAGTATAAATTTTAAAAGAGCCACAACAGTCGTTGTGGCTCTTTTGTCTTCGGAACATATTAATAAAGCGGTTGAGGTCGGATAACTTTCCGCAACACAATAGCCTTGCCTGTACGGGCTTCCACCTTAAAGTCGTAAAGTATGCCACCCAAGGTGCTGCCATCCAGTCCCGGCGGGTCATTGGTGTTGATGGTGACCAATACGCCCATCGCGCCGAACATCAGTCCGGCACCAATAATCAGCCCGGTATTATTCTGCACTTCGCCCAGTCTTCCGGTAAAGTAAAAGTCATTATCCATTTTCGAAAGCGGGTAGAATACATTGCCAAAGTTGATGTAGGCCTTCCCTTCGTAGGCAATCACTTTCGTTTTTACCGGGATGGCGGAATATTTTATTTTACCGGATTCGGATAGAGTTTCAAGCTTGAATTTTCGTTTCTTTTTACCTGTTTTCTGTCCCGGCTCCTGCTGCATTTCCAGGAAACTTTTCCAGCTGGTATAGATGCCATTAGGAAAATTGTCGGCCCTGAATGCAGGGTGGCTGTTCTTTTCTATTTCATCGTAGCGGCAAACCTCTTCGTAGGTGTAGGCCTGCTTGTCAGCAGGATGCATGCTGTAAGTCTGTTCGTATAAATAGCAGATGGATTGATCGATGGTGCGCAATAGTTTTTTGGTCACATCTATGGAGCTGACTTTGATAACGGTATCAATCATACCCAGGAGTTGATATTTGTTGCGTTCGTTGAAAATGAAAAAATCTGCAGCAAAAACAAATTCAGCATGTTCATCTGTATAGCCTGTACCTAATTCATTTCCTTCAAATTTATACAGGAGGATGACCAGATTTTTGTCTGAAGGGAGTTTGCTGGTCGAAGAAAGCTGATTGAAATAGTTTTCTATGGCCTTGGTAAGGGTTTGTTTGGCCAGCAGCGGTCGTTTGCCATTCATTTTGCCGGCACGGATAATGCCAAAGGTATCAGTCAGGCTCTGGCGTTTATCGATGACCACCACATCACCCACACCGTGTGTAAAGTCTTTGCCGTTGGCAATGTCGAAAGTGAGGTAATGATCATCCTGGGCAAAGGCCGTAGGTAAAGACAATATAAGGAGGAGAGCGGTTATTATGGTGAATAGTGGTCTTTTCATGATTTGCAAATTAGTATTTTAGTCGCAAAAGCGAAATCCGCTTTTACTTATGATGTAGTCGTTTGTTTTCTCAACTATAGCAGGATTTCCTAAAACCATAAGGGCCTTTTGTGTTGTCCCTACGGCATTTGCTAAAACGGAAGAACATTTCTGTAACGATTGTTTCTACTTTATGCGACTAAAACATTTTTTATGGCTAAAAAAGCAACAACAATTATGGACACCGCAACAACGAAAAATCCCGGTGGTATGAAATCGGTTTCTTCTCCAACTTTATTTGCACTCACGATGGATACCGAGACGATTATTACAGAGAGCGCTTCTATTATGATTAAGCTGGCAGAAGCGGTCTCTTATTTAGAAACGGTAGAAGACAGGAGTGGACAACTCATCATTAGCCGCAAGCGGGCAAAGCACATGCGCACCTGGGAAAAAATATTGAAAGCAGAAGACGAGGATGTTATACTGGAAGGAATCATTAAGCGCAAAACAAAATCTGGTTTTGTCGTAGACATAGATGGCATAGAGTCCATTCTGCCCTCCCTGTTGCTGGCCCGCGATGAAAAATGGACAAAAGGGAATGTACTGAAAGTAAACATCATGCATACAGAACCCCTGAAAGGGACACTGGTGGTGCGTAGCAGCGCAATGCCCAAAGCAGAAGCAAGCCTTACAGGAGCAATGCTCAATATGCGTGAAATTATTTCGCTGCATATCGGGCAGGCTGGATAAGGAGTTTACTGATAAAGAAAAGAGGAGGCTGTAATTATTGTTACGGCCTCCTCTTCAGTTATACTATCAATTGGCTTCTGCCAGTTCTTTCAGCATTTTCAGTACCGGGTTTTCTTCGCCCTGCTCCGCTTCCTGCACAGCCCCGGGGCGGTTGTCTTCCTGGATGATTTGCAACTTGGTCACCCCTTTTTCTTTTTCGATA
>DLGS01000050.1 GCA_002482815.1 Bacteroidetes bacterium UBA7688 | reverse complement strand
AACAAGAATAGCTTTTTTAAGATTTTATAAATAATAACAAATGAACGAACGTTTTGAAGTACCAGCCCGTTTACGCAATACCAGTCTGGTATTGTTGCTCGTGGGTGCTATCACTTTAATCGCGGGAATGATCGGACTGCTTAATTGCTCTGACCCGGCTATGGCCGAAACAAGTCACACCCGTTTTTGGGCTGGCTTGTTGCACAATTCGGTATATTTTGCCTTTATCGCTATTATCAGCGTATTTATTCAGGCTGCTTCATCACTGGCTCATGGCGGATGGATCGTTGCTTATCGCCGTGTACCGGAAGCAATTGGTGCAAATGCATGGCTTTTTGGTGGTATTGCTGCTTTGGTGGTTATTCTTACTATCCTGGTTTTTAAAGATCATCACGGTCATAATCCTATTTTCCATTGGGTTAATCCTGAGGGAGACAAGGTATTGATTGGCAAAAGTCCTTTCCTGAATAAAGGAATGGTAATTGGTTTCACAATTGTTACCGTTACATTGTGGGGATTTTTTGGACGTAAATTCCGTGCATTGTCTATTGCACAGGAATCTGCTCCTAAAAACAGCACAAAAGGATATTTCAAATTTATGATTTGGGCTGCCTTATTCCTGGTGGTTTTCGCCTTGACAATGATGAGCACAACGCCTTGGATCTGGATTATGAGTATTGACGCTCACTGGTATTCAACCCTGTTTAGCTGGTACGTTTTTGCAAGTTCTCTTGTAGGTGGTATGTCCATGATTTTGCTTTGGGTGGTTTACCTTAAAAACAACGGTAATCTCAGCATTGTAAACAAAGAGCATATCCACGACCTTGGTAAATTTATGTTTGCTATTTCTGTATTCTGGACTTACTTATGGTTTGCTCAATATATGTTGATATGGTATGCAAACATTCCTGAAGAAACGACTTATTTCATTACCCGTCAACACGGACCTTACAGCATCCTGTTCTACGGTGGTTTTATCATTAACTTCTGCATGCCTTTGATTATTTTAATGTCCCGTCCAAGTAAAAGAAACTATTTTACCGTTACAACAATGGCGCTGATTATCATATTTGGTCACTGGTTGGATTTTTATCAAATGATGATGCCAGGCCCGCTTGGAGAACATTGGACAATCGGCTGGTATGAAATCGGCTTGTTGGCAGGATTTGTAGGATTAATGATTTTTACTGTTTCAAAAACATTGTCTAAAGCGTCTTTGGTACCACAAAATAATCCATTGCTGAAAGAATCTGTGATTCATATCAGCTAAGCTGAACAAAGGTTTTGCCAAAAATTGAAATAATACTTTAAACATTAGTGATTTAATAAGATGTCGATATTTATAACAGTAGCAATAATTTTCCTGGTGCTGATGATAGTGTACCAGATCGCACAAGCAAGTGAATATGCAGCTTCTTTGCGTAGTACGGAAAAAGAACGTCAGAAGAAGACCAACATAGTAATGGCGGCCTCTTTGGTGGTATTCTTTATTTTGGGATGCTATGCAATCTGGCAATGCCACTTTTCTTTGATGGACAGAATGTTACCTCAATCTGCTTCCAAGCAAGGGGAAGCTTATGATATGATGTTTAAAGTAACATTGATTGTTACGGGCATTGTATTCTTCATCACGCACGTTTTGCTGTTTTGGTTTGCTTTTAAATATAAAGCAACTGATGACAGAAAGGCATCTTACTTTTTTGCTCATAATAATAAACTTGAGCTGATCTGGACAACCGTTCCTGCAATTGTTATGGCCGTTTTGGTGGCAATTGGTTTACGTAACTGGATGACTGTTACTTCTCCTGCTCCTGCTGATGCTAAAGTGATTGAAATCGTTGGTAAGCAATTTAACTGGATTGTTCGTTACCCTGGTGCTGACAATGTTTTGGGTAAAAGGAACTTCAGAGACATTAACGATGCGACTAACGTATTAGGTATGGACGATAAAGATCCTGCCAGCAAAGATGATATTGTTGCACAAAATGGTGAGATGCATCTTGTTGTTGGAAAACCTGTGAAATTGATCATTGGTTCCAGAGATGTAATCCATGATGTCGGCCTTCCTCATTTCAGACTGAAAATGGATGCTGTGCCTGGTATTACAACAACACTTTGGTTTACACCGGCCATTACCTCCACGGAAATGAAGAAGATTTCAAAGAATCCAAACTTTGTTTATGAAATTTCCTGCGATCAGATGTGTGGAAAAGGTCACTATTCAATGCGTGGAACAATTATAGTTGAAACGCAGGCTGAATATGATGCCTGGATTGCAAAACAAGCAGCATACTTTGCTCCTCCTGCAGCACCGGCAGCGGATTCTGCAGCAATAGCTGCACCTGCAGTTGCGGTTAAGTAGTAAAATTGTATATAAACAGGAATAAATTTTTGCTTCTCAAGAAGCAGTGTTACAAATAAGATTTTTATAAAAATGAGCAACGAAGCAATAGTACACGGAGTACACGACGCACACGACACTCACGCGCATGGTGATCATCATGCACACGAGCATCACGAGCAGCATTTCTTTTCTAAATACATTTTTAGTCAGGACCACAAAGTCATTGCCAAGCAATTCCTGATTACCGGTATCATATGGGCTATTATTGGCGCTTTGATGTCTGTTTTCTTCCGCTTGCAATTGGGTTTTCCCGACAAGACTTTCCCGATTATGGAGAAATTTCTTGGCGAATGGGCAAAAGGTGGAAAACTTGACCCGGAGTTCTATTATGCGTTAGTAACAATGCACGGTACAATTCTTGTGTTCTTTGTATTGACCGCTGGTTTGAGCGGAACATTTGCGAACCTGCTTATCCCACTTCAAATAGGTGCGCGTGATATGGCGTCTCCTTTTATGAACATGCTGTCTTATTGGTTCTTCTTTGTTGCAGGTGTTATTATGTTCGTTTCCCTGTTCATTCAAACAGGACCTGCATCCGGTGGCTGGACAACCTATCCGCCTTTGAGTGCACTGAAAGAAGCCTCATTAGGTTCCGGTTTGGGTATGGATCTTTGGTTGGTGAGTATGGCATTGTTCGTCGTTTCATCACTGTTGGGTGGGTTGAACTATGTTTCTACAATCCTCAACATGCGTACTAAAGGTATGACAATGACTCGTATGCCATTGACTATCTGGGCACTGTTCTTCACTGCAGTATTGGGTATCTTATCTTTCCCTGTATTGTTCTCCGGATTTGTATTATTGATTTTCGACCGCAGCTTTGGTACTTCATTCTACCTTTCTGAAATCTTCATTGGTGGAAAAGCACTGCCAAATGTGGGTGGATCTGCAATTCTTTACCAACATTTATTCTGGTTCCTTGGTCACCCTGAGGTATACATCATTATGTTGCCAGGTATGGGTATGGCTTCAGAGATTCTTTCTACCAATAGTCGTAAACCAATCTTCGGTTACTTTGCGATGATTATTTCTTTGGTGGGTATTACTGTTCTTGCCTTCCTGGTATGGGCGCATCACATGTTCGTTACCGGTATGAGCCCATTCCTTGGTTCTATATTTGTATTGTTGACCTTGTTGATTGCAGTACCATCAGCAGTAAAAGTATTTAACTGGCTCACTACAATCTGGCGTGGTAATTTACGATTTACACCAGCAATGATGTTTGCGCTTGGATTTGTATCTCTGTTTATTTCCGGTGGTCTTACAGGTATCTTCCTAGGTAACTCTGCATTGGATATTCACTTACACGATACTTATTTCGTTGTTGCGCATTTCCATATTGTAATGGGAGTATCGGCCTTCTTCGGGATGTTTGCTGGTATTTATCACTGGTATCCTAAAATGTTTGGTCGCTTTATGAACAAACCATTGGCATACATTCACTTCTTTATTACCTTCATTGGCGCTTACCTTATTTTCTGGCCAATGCACTATGAAGGTGTAGCGGGTATGCCACGTCGTTATTATGATTATAGCGCCTGGGAATCTTTTAAAAACTTCGGAACATTGAACTCTTTTATCAGTGTTGTGGTAATCGTAGTATTCTTTGGTCAGCTTTTGTTTGTATTCAATTTCTTTGCCAGCATCTGGAAAGGTCGCAAAGTAACTACGATGAATCCCTGGGGTTCTACTACTTTGGAATGGACTACACCAATCAATCCGGGCCATGGTAACTGGGAAGGCGATATTCCTGAAGTTCATCGCTGGAGTTATGACTATCGTGATGATGGTCACGGAAATGATTTTATCCCACAAACAACGCCATTGCGTCCGGGTGAAGAATCACACTAGACTCTAAATCTTATCTATACGGAAACCGCTCAACTATTTAGTTGAGCGGTTTTTTTTGGTCAGCCTTAAACTTAAGGTGAGATTAAGTGCCATTCTTATTTAGCAGCTTAATTTTTCTGATAAAAAGTGTAGGTAAAGACATTCATTTTAGAATGAATGTTGCTTACTCAACCAAGCTACTTCTTCACTCACATGATTTAATGAAGCTCTACTTTTAATCCGGTTAAATAATATATGAATTCTACACTCCATTTTGTACCGAATATTCATAAACAACAAAAGCCCGAAGTGTTTAAAACTTAAGGCTAAACAGATCAGCATCGTTTTATTTATCTGACTTATACAACACCACAAATTCTACCCGCCGGTTTCTTGCCCTTCCTTCTTCTGTTTCGTTTGAAGCTATTGGCCGGCGTTCTCCCATTCCCCAGGTAAACATCCTTTCTGGTGATACACTATTTATTTCCAGTGATCTGCGGGCAGTGTCTGCTCTATGAGCTGAAAGCTCGTTGTTATAATCGTCAGTTCCTACACTATCTGTATATCCGCTGATCAATATAGATGTGCGGTTATATTTGATTAGAGCATTGGCGAAACGCTTCATGGCAGCTTGGGCAGCAGAGTCAATACTGGTGCTATTTACAGGGAACATCAAACTGGAAGGGAATAACACTTTTATCGTGTCATTCAGTTTGGTAACCTCTGCGTTTTTTACCGACTTTTTAATGTTTCGATACGTGTGCCTCATATAGGCTTTTTTGTGTTTGGGCGTTCCACAAGCGGCAGTAAAGAGCAGGACAAAAGATATGCCTGCAATAGCAAAAGTTTGTTTAGTCATATTGAAGTTAAATTATCAGCCTACCAACATCTTAAACCCTACGCCATGAATGGTTTGGATCTCGACGCCTTCCTGGCCTTTAATATATTTACGCAGTTTAGTAATAAATACATCCATGCTTCGCCCCAGGAAATAATCATCTTTCCCCCAGATTTTCGTCAGGATATCTTCGCGTTTCAATACGGTATTACTGTTTTGGTAAAAGTATTTGAATAATTCAGCCTCTCTCTGGGTTAATTGGATGGTTTCAGCGGGAGTCTTTATCAATAAATTTTTAAAATCAAATTCCAGCTGTCCGATTAATACCGGCTCAGCCATTTCGCCTTGTTTCTTTTGGGTCCTTTTCAGGAAAACTTCCATTCTCAACAATAATTCCTGAATATTAAAGGGCTTGGTGATATAATCATCCACCCCTTTTTGAAATCCGGAAATCTTGGATTCATCACTATTCAATGCAGTCAGCATTAATATTGGAATCGATTCGTTTTTCTTCCGGATTTGAGATGCGAGCGTAAGTCCGTCTTTTTTTGGAAGCATCACATCCAACAGGCATATGTCGAATGTATTACGCATAAATTGCTGCCATCCGGTTTCTCCGTCTACACAATAAGTAACCTCATAGCCATTTTCTTCCAGGCTGTCTTTTACAATAAATGCAATGGAGGCGTCATCTTCTACCAATAATACTTTTGCTTTAGCAGAGATCATAACGTATTTATTTTGTGTTTTGACTTATAAAACTGAGTGTAAATATAGTTCCTTTTGCTAAATCACTTGTAAATGAAACGTTACCGAAATGAAGTTTTGTAATGCTTAATACATAATTTAAACCCAGACCAAACCCTTTCACATTATGCACATTTCCCGTAGGCACCCGGTAGAATTTTTTGAACAAATGCTTGTGGTATTTTTTTGCAATGCCAATACCATTATCTAATACAGTGATTGTTACTTTTGCGTTTTGCTCACTAAGTCTTACCTCTATCAGAGGGGTTTTATCGCAATATTTTATCGCATTGTCCAGCAAATTGCGGATGACATTCGTAAGGTGAAGCCGGTCGCCGTAGAACAATACGGGCTCCGCAGGCATCATCAGAACGATAGAGCCATTTTTTGATTCTACCAGATTTTCGAAGCTATCCTTCACCGTTTGCAAAATATCCTGCCATATCAATGTTTCTTTTTGCAGCAGCATTTTACCACGATCTGATTGAGCCATTTGCAAAACCCGTTCTACCTGAGCAGCAAGCTGGGTGCTTTCTTTCAGAATAATATCTGCATAACTGCGGAGCCGTTGTGGTTTGTTGATAATGTCTTCGTCCTGCAAAACCGAGGCGCTCATTTGAATGGATGCCAAAGGCGTTTTCAGTTCGTGGGTCATATTATTCACGAAATTTTTCTGCACCTCACTCAATCGTTTTTGTTTCAGGATAATGAATAATAAATAACCGAGGAAAGCAATTACACAAATCAATACTGCAGATGATACAAACCAGATACTCATCTGGGATGCCAGCAATTGTTGCCGGTTGGGGAAGTAGACGCCGAAGTAATAATTCTCACGTTTGATATTAGGGAATGCTACCAGCCGAGATGGTTTTTTATCGCCACCGGCCACCTGCACCAAGGCTTGATAATTGACCTTTTCACTCATGCAGTCGTACAAACCAAATTGAAAGTCTGTTACCAGGTTTTGTTTGGCAAAAGCTTTTTCCAGAAAGTGTCTCAGGACTTCTTCTTCTACAAAAACATTAATCTGGACTACATAATAATCGTCCGTTATTTTTTCGACAGGGCTGTAATTCGGCACCTGCACTTCTTTCAATATCATAACCTCCTGCGCCACTTTAGACAGCGCTTTATTGACATTGAAATTAAATTCCGTTTGTTGTAAAGTGTAGGCTCTGCGCACCCAATAAGTTTGGGTAATGATAATGCCGGCCGACACTACCAATGCCAAAATCATTATTAAGCGTATGGATGCATTTTTCATGAGCTTTATTTCAGTTTTATTCTGTCTTTATTTAAGGCCAGAAAGGTGTTCCAGGTTTGCTTTTTAGCAGTTGTTTTTTTTATCGGAGCCTCGCCGGCATTCAGCATTGGATTTCTCATCTGATAATGGTGGCAAAGCGCAACGGCCACAGCATCGGTTGCATCCATGAACTCCGGCCGCTCTTCGAAATCCAATATGCGTTGCAGCATTCCCCAAACCTGTTCTTTGCTGGCGGCACCTTTACCGGTAATGGATTGTTTGATTTTTCGTGGTGCATATTCAATCGCTTCCAGATCGTGCATCATTGCAGCAGCAATCGCAACGCCCTGTGCCCGTCCCAGCTTCAGCATGCTCTGTACATTCTTGCCAAAAAACGGCGCTTCAATAGCTACTGCAACCGGCTTGTGTGTACGGATGAGCATTTCCATTTTTTTAAAAATCAGGGATAGGCGTTCGGGATGATTTTTGTATTTTGATAATTGCAATACACCCATTTCTAACAAGCTGAGCTTGCCATTATTCACAGCAATCAATCCATAGCCCATCACCAATGTGCCGGGATCGATTCCTAAAATTACTTGTTGTTTTTGCTGCAAAATGTGGTTGTAAATTGTCGTACAAATGTATTGAAATATAGAGCAAGTAAATGTTTGCCTTTGGTTATTGATTGGGAATTTATTAACCTAATTTGTTCTTTATTGTGGTATGGTATTTGTTGTTTTGTAATAGAGTTAACCAAATCGGGACCAGGTAAAATAAACCTGGTGCAGGGAACAAAGTCAAATTAATTCTAAAAGGTCATCATGAAAATACCAGGTTTTTTGTTTTTGTCAATCATGTTTTTTGCTGCGGCCGCAAGTGCCCAGGCAGATTTTTGCCATATTAAGAACACCAGTTTTAAGGAAGGAGAAAGGGTCGTGTTTAAAGCATATTACAACATGAGTCCTATCTGGATACAGGCGGGAAATGCAGAATTTACCGTTGCATCTGAGATGTTGGACAAAAAAAAGGTTTACCATATTTCCGGTATCGGCCGGACACAGAAATCATACGAATGGTTTTATAAGGTAAACGATAAATATGAAACTTACCTTGACCAGGAAACCCTTTTTCCCCAACGTTTTGTAAGGAATGTAAATGAAGGAGGATTTAAGATTTACAATTATGTCAATTTTAATCACAGCTCAGGAAAAGCCGTAAGCACAAATGGTGTTTTTGATGTGCCAAAATGTACACAGGACGTGCTTTCTGCGGTTTATTTTGCCAGGAATATTGATTACAATAAATACAAAAAAGGAGATAAAATACCCTTCTCTATGTTTCTCGACGATAAGGTCTACGATTTGTATATCCGATACGTTGGCAAAGAGCAGATCGAAACCAAATATGGTAAGTTCAATGCTATCAAAATTGCGCCCTTATTGATTGATGGTACCATCTTTAAAGGTGGGGAAAAAATGGAAGTTTGGGTGAGTGATGATGCCAATCATATTCCATTGCGCATCAGCAGTCCGATATTAATAGGAAGTATAAAGGTGGATATGATGCAATATTCAGGATTGCGAAATCCATTTACATCCTTAATTAAAAAGAAATAAATTGAATTACTCAGTTGGCAGATCAGGTTGAATTTTCTGAAACCTGGGTGCTGCAACGGTATCAAAAGGCATCTTTGCTTTCTTCTCGGTTGTTTTCATATTAATTTCACTATCATCGTTGTAGACCTTATTATCTCCTGTATTGTTGGTACTTACCTTTTTGGGAGTACAGGAAAATAGTACAATGGATGTAAACAAAAGAATTGCAATAAAGGGAAAGACAGAAGGATATTTTACCGAGAACATAGAGACAAATTTGATGCACTAAATTACGCAATTTGGGTTGGTTTAAGTGTGAAAATTCATTTAACACCATTGGGATTTCTTTAAATAAAAGGTTAAGTGCTTACTTCATTTCACTCTCCTGCATAACTTCGCGTATGTTTTCGAAAGAACAAGTTTTACAACAGGCGGCGGCATCTATACAGTTGCAGTCTGTGTCTATCGCAGCACTCGAAGCTTTTGTGAATGACCACTTTGCTGAGGCGATTAATATTATTTATCAATCCAAAGGCCGCCTGGTTATTTCAGGGATTGGCAAAAGTGCTATTGTAGCCCAAAAAATTGTGGCTACGATGAATTCCACCGGCACGGCTGCATTGTACATGCACGCTGCAGATGCTATTCATGGCGATCTTGGCATGATTCAGGAAGATGATGTAGTCATGATTATTTCGAAAAGTGGCGAAAGCCCGGAGATAAAGCTGCTCGTTCCATTGGTGAAAAATTTCGGCAATACGGTCATTGCACTTTGTGGAAATTCGCTCTCTTATCTTGCAACAAATGCAGATATTTTTCTGAATTGTACCGTAGAAAAAGAAGCTTGCCCCAATAACCTTGCCCCAACAACCAGTACGACGGCACAAATGGTAATGGGTGATGCCGTGGCAATCTGTTTGCTCAGCATGAAAGGTTTTACAGAAAAGGATTTTGCCAGGTATCATCCCGGAGGCTCTTTGGGTAAGAAACTTTATTTGCGTGTGAAGGATCTGATAAAGCTAAATGAAAAGCCTCAGGTTTTACCGGAAAGTACTATCCGTGAAATTATTGTCGAAATATCCGGAAAGCGTCTGGGCGCAACAGTTGTGCTCAATGAAAACGAAGAAATAAAAGGAATCATTACAGATGGTGATATTCGTCGGATGCTGCAATTGCACACAGATGTAGACCCGCTTCGCGCAAAGGATATTTATTCGCCAAACCCTAAAAGTATTGAAGAAAATGAATTAGCTGTTCAGGCCTTGGAAATGATGAGGGAGCACGATATCACACAATTGGTGGTAACCGACGACGGAAAATATGTTGGCGTGCTGCACCTGCACGATCTGATCAGAGAAGGAATTATTTAGAATATTTAAAAAAGATTAAAAATATCAAGAGAGAAGATGAACGCAACAGCAAATATTAAAGCCAGAACAAGAACATTTTTACCCGCAGACTTTACCGTTAGCGATTGGGTAGGTTTGGAACCCTATTTTGAAGATTTGAAAAACAGATACCTTGACTCGCAGATTGCCTTGGAGAAATGGCTGTCGGACTTGAGTGAGCTGGAATCGGTTATTGGCGAGGACGCATGCTGGCGGCAAATTAAAATGACATGTGATACGACAAATGCATCGCTGGATGAAGCGTTTACATATTTTGTTACAGAAATAGAGCCTAAAATAAAGCCCTACGCTTTCGAGATTAACAAGAAACTTCTGGAAAATCCTTTCAAAGCTAATCTTGACAATAAGGTCTATTTCCCCTATCTCAGGAATGTGGAAAACAGTGTGGAGCTTTTCAGGGAAGAGAACATTGACTTGCAGTCAGAAATCAGTTTGCTTGCTCAACAGTATGGTACTATCAGTGGCGCTATGTCTGTAACGATTGATGGTAAAGAAATGACTTTGCAACAAGCGGCAAAAATGCTGCACGACTCAGATAGAAATGTGCGTAAAAGTGTTTTTGACAAAGTGGCTGAGCGTCGCCTGCAAGATAAAAATACCTTGAATGACCTGTTCGATAAGTTGTTGAAACTACGTCATCAGGTAGCGCTGAATGCGGGGTACAACAATTACAGGGATTATAAGTTTCAGGAGCTGGGACGATTTGATTATACACCTGAAGATTGTTTTGCATTCCACGCTGCTGTGAAAGAACATATTGTTCCCTTGCAAAGAGAATTACTGGAACATCGCAGAAAAGAACTGGCAATAGATCAGTTGAAACCTTATGATGTAGATGCGGAACCAGTTGGCAGAAAACCATTGCAACCATTTGCCAACGGAGAAGAAATGCTGCAAAAGTCGATTGATGTTTTTGGAAAACTTCGTCCCTTTTTTGGTGAATGCCTCAGCACGATGAAAACAATGGGCAGGATGGACCTTGACAGCCGTATGGGGAAAGCGCCGGGTGGATATAACTGTCCGCTTCCTGAGTCAGGTGTGCCTTTCATTTTTATGAATGCTGCAGGAACCGTGAATGATTTAATCACAATGATGCACGAAGGCGGACATGCAGTTCATTCATTTTTATCGCACAGTTTGCCTTTGTCTGCAATGAAAGAATATCCTATGGAAATTGCTGAGCTCGCGAGCATGAGTATGGAATTATTTACATTGGAATACTGGCAACACTTTTTTGATTCAAAGGAAGAGTTGAAACGGGCACAGTGGGAAGAGATGGAGCGTGTTATCGATGTATTGCCGTGGATAGCCACTATTGATAAATTCCAGCATTGGTTGTATACCAATCCCGGGCATTCAGTAGAAGAAAGAGAAAAGGTATGGGCGGCAATTCACGAAGAGTTTTCTACCGGCAATGTAGACTGGAGTGACTACCCGGTTTATCAACACAGTTTTTGGCAAAAGCAGCTGCATCTGTTTGAAGTGCCTTTTTATTACATCGAATATGGTATTGCACAGCTCGGAGCCATAGCCATGTGGCGTCAATACAAGCAAAACAAAGAGCAGGCATTGGATAATTATATGGCTGCATTAAGTGCCGGCTATACCAAAACGCTTAAAGAGTTGTATGAAATTGCAGGCATTAAATTTGATTTTTCTCCTGCATATATTAAAGAGCTTTCAGGATTTGTACACAATGAAATGCAACAATTAAATCAGGCAGAAAACAACTAATGGCAAAAACTAAATCTGCTTTTTTCTGTCAGCAATGCGGACACGAATCGCCAAAATGGACTGGCAAATGTTCGTCCTGTGGCGCCTGGAATAGCTATGTTGAAGAGGTGATTCAGCGCGAGGATAAGACTGCGGAAAAGGAAACTTTTGTGTGGGAAGCACAAAGTAAGGAAGCAAAGCAGGCGCATCGGATGAATGATGTGATTGTGAGTGAAGAACCACGCATTATTTTGCAGGATGCAGAGCTGAACCGGACGCTGGGAGGGGGTTTGGTTCCCGGATCTGTAACTTTAGTGGCAGGCGAGCCAGGCATTGGAAAGAGTACTTTGTTTTTACAAACAGCTTTAGAGTGGAATAACGGAATAGCCTTGTATGTTTCGGGAGAAGAAAGTATGCAGCAGATTAAAATGCGTGCAGAGAGGGTCGGAACGCCAAATGAACATTTATTTATCCTGAGCGCAACAGACACTTCTGCGATTTTTCGCGAAGCGCAAAGAATAAGACCTAATTTATTAATTATTGATTCCATTCAAACGCTGGAGTCACCTTATGTTTCTTCTTCAGCCGGCTCTGTTTCGCAGGTGCGCGAATGTGCAGGTGAGCTTGCGCGGTTTGCAAAGACATCAAATATTCCGGTGATTATTATTGGCCACATTACCAAGGATGGTTCTATTGCAGGACCAAAAGTGCTGGAGCATATGGTGGACACCGTGCTGCAATTTGAAGGAGACAGGCATTATGTTTACCGGATTTTAAGAACTTTAAAGAATCGTTTTGGTTCTACATCCGAATTGGGCATTTATGAAATGGTAACCGGCGGTATGAAAGCGGTGAGCAATCCTTCAGAAATATTATTGGCGCAGCATAAAGAACCATTAAGCGGTATTGCTATTGCTGCCACCATTGAAGGTCTGCGCCCATTAATGATAGAAGTACAGGCGTTGGTGACACAAGCTGTGTATGGCACACCACAGCGCACGGTAAGTGGTTTGGATTTACGCCGCTTGCAATTATTGCTGGCGGTTTTAGAAAAGCGTGGCGGATTTCATTTTGGCGTAAAAGATGTTTTTGTAAATATTGCCGGCGGTATCAAAGTGGAAGACCCGTCTATTGAACTGGCTCTGGTTTGTTCGTTGCTTTCTTCTTATGAGGACAGGGCATTGCCCAGTAATATTTGTATGGTGGGAGAAGTGGGGCTCAGTGGCGAAATACGTGCCGTGAGCCGCATCGAGCAGCGCATTGCAGAGGCAGACAAGCTGGGAATGGATATGATTTTAATTCCACAGGCTAATGCTAAAGGATTGCAGTTGGACAATTATCGAATTGCGGTAAAGATGGCGAATAAAGTGGAAGATGTGTATCGCATGATGTTTTAGGCGTAGGAGTTTTTTAACATTCTTTAGTATGTCAAAATTTGGTCACTTTATCAGGTTGTTTAGTTTTGTCCCTGCCAATATTCAAACATAAAAACATTAACCAAAAACAAAACAATATGAAAAAAATGAAAATCGCAATGCTGCTGGGTTCTGTTGCATTAATGTCAAGTTGCTCGCTGACGCTTCCTGTAAATGCTACAAGCAACACCGTGGGAACAAAAGTTGGCCGCGCAAAAGCAACAGGTTACTTAGGATGTCTGTTTTTTAACCAGGATGCATCTATCCGTACAGCAGCAAAAAATGGCGGAATCACTAAAATTTCTACAGTGGATATCAAATCAAGAAACATCCTTTATATCGTGAATTCTTACGAAACGATTGTAACTGGTGAATAAAATTTTCAATCCATAAAAATGAAACAGGGTGTGGCTTTTGCTACACCCTGTTCTTTATAACGACAATGAAATTCCGCAAATTCCTTTTAATTTTTCAGGCTTCGGTTTGTCTTTTTTTGACGGCCTGTACCAGCGTAAAACCCGGCTCGGTAAAAGGTGGCAGCAATCTGTATGAAACTTTTTATCAGGGAGGAAGTACAATGTATTTTGTCAAACCATTAAAGTTTCCGACAGTCTTAAAAAATGGTAGTCTTGAAATGGATTTTACCTTCAGAAGTTCGGGAAAAGAAAGCGACACAGCGGTGATGCGTTTTTCAATTTTGGGAAACGATGTGCTGAAATCATTGGATAGTTTTACAATCCAAAATGGACTGACACAGGTAAAGTTTACAGTTGTTGAACATATGTTTTCTGAAAGCAAAGGAAATCAGTATCTCAATCGTTTTAGTGCAACAACAAATGTATCACAAGTGAAATCACTCTTCGAACAAGCAGAATGGGTAATCACCATTTATAACAAAGAGAAAAAAGTAACGTTTAAATCGAACCACAAAACCGATAAGAATATTATCAGGATTCAGAAGAAGGTAATGGCAGTTTTGTAATATTATATCCATGAAAAAGACCGGATTCAATTTTGAATCCGGCCTTTTTCATTAAGGGATAATCTTAAACAGTCACAACTTTCTGATTCCGGTATACCAGTGACAAAATAATGTATAGTACAAACAGGGCCGGTATTGCTGCAAATTTCATCACTGGAAATAATATGATTGCACCAACTAAAAGCGTCAAACGAGGCCACAGGCTTTTAAAATCCCATTTTGAAGGCATTAGTTTGAAGAATGTAATTCTGGAAACCATCAACCAGCAAACCAATGCAATGATGCTGTACAATACCCAGGTGCTTTTGAAGAATACACCAAATTGTGGGGTATAGAGATTTATTAAGGGAAAAGATGCAATTAAAATTCCGGCGGCAGGGATTGGCATTCCCGTGAAAGTCGATCCTGTTGAAACTGAAACATTAAATCTGGCAAGGCGTAATGCACCAAAACATGCCACTAAAAATGCCGGTGTCATTGCGAGCATGCTGACTTCCATGGCATTAGGTTGTGCAATATTTGCAGCCCAAAGCATTTTGAATAAAATCATGGATGGAGCTACGCCAAAGCTTACCAGGTCTGCTAAAGAATCGAGATCTTTCCCGATTGAAGAAAACAATTTGAGGGAACGGGCGACCAATCCATCCAACACATCTAATACAGCTGCTATTGCGATAAATATAGCTCCCCAATAAGCTTGTTCAGTACCGGTTATCCAATAGGGTACACCACCAATTTCTGTCAGATATGGTTGCGAAGTCATAATAAAAGCAATGGCAATACAACCACAGAACAGGTTTCCGAGCGTAAGGATATTAGGTAAATGCTTCATTTAGTTTTTTGTCTTTGTTTATTATGCAGATGCAAAATAGGGTTTAATTTTTTGTTGCCTTAACTGATCAAAAATAACGATCCAAAATCTTGTGTCTTCGAATCTT
The DNA here is from genome assembly GCA_002482815.1 of Bacteroidetes bacterium UBA7688. Lineage (GTDB taxonomy): Bacteria > Bacteroidota > Bacteroidia > Chitinophagales > Chitinophagaceae > Rurimicrobium. Next base: position 6,609 of record DLGS01000050.1, on the reverse strand, counting down.
AGTAAGCCATCAATTTTTTAATCACTTCGTCCATTCTTCCTTTGGCCAGAAAGTTTAGCTCCAGTTCAATTGAGAAAGGAATCGGCGTATCCAGGCTGGCGCAGCGCAGAACCGGCGCATCCAGTTTGTCAAAACAATTTTCTGTAATCCATGCCGAGATTTCTCCGCCAATACCGGCTATTAAAGTGTCTTCGTGCAGAATCATGACTTTCCCGGTTCGCTCTACCGTTTCTTTAATAGCTTCATAATCTAAAGGCAATAAAGTCCTCAGGTCAAGAATATCAATCGAAATTTCAGGATGTGTTGCAGCATAATCAGTAGCCCAATGTACGCCGGCTCCATAGGTGATGATACTGATATCATCTCCGCATTGCACTTTTCGGGCTTTTCCGATTTCTATGCTATAATCTCCTTCCGGTACTTGCCCGCTGATACTTCTGTATAATGCTTTATGTTCGAAAAATATAACCGGGTTCGGATCGTCGAAAGAGGCTATCAAAAGGCCTTTTGCATCTTCAGGTGTGGAAGGGTAAACTACTTTTAATCCTGGCGTTTTTACAAACCAGGCCTCATTACTCTGGCTGTGGAATGGCCCCGCACCTACGCCTGCACCAGTTGGCATTCGTACCACCACATCGGCATTCTGACCCCAGCGATAATGAATTTTGGCCAGGTTATTGATAATCTGATTGAAACCAACGGTTGCAAAATCTGCAAACTGCATTTCCATCATCGACTTGTATCCTTTGAGTGACAACCCTAACGCCGCACCAACAATTGCACTTTCGCAAATGGGTGTGTTACGCACCCGTTCTTTTCCAAATTCTTCTACAAAACCCTCAGTAACTTTGAATGCACCACCATATTCGGCAATATCCTGACCCATCAATACCAGTTTCGGATATTTTCTCATGACAACTTTCAGTCCGTCACTGATGGCCTGAATCATTTTCATTTCGCTGGTATTGGCGGTTTGAGGAGCTCTTGCTGTGCCATCGTGCTCTTTAAACAGGTCGTGAATTTCTTCTTTTGTATCCGGCACTATTGTTGGCTCTTCAAAGCCCGCAGCGATTCCGTCTTCTATTTCTTTGCGTATGGATTCGCGGATATTTTCAATGTCTTTATCAGACAATATGCCTTCTTTTTGCAGGAATATTTCGTAGTTGCTCAAAGGGTCTTTTTGTCCCCAGATTTCAAATAGTTCTTTCGGTACATACTTCACACCGCTGGCTTCTTCGTGGCCACGCATACGGAAGGTCATACATTCTATCAATATCGGCTTTTGCTCTTTAATGCAATATTCCCGCGCATCTTTGATCGTATTATACACTTCCAGCACATTATTTCCATCAATAGTCAGGCCTTTCATTCCGTAGCCCAACGCACGATCGGCTAATTGAGCACAGGCATATTGTTCATTCACCGGTGTACTCAGTCCATATCCGTTATTTTCAATAATAAAAATAACCGGCAAACCCCACACTGCTGCTACATTCAGCGCTTCGTGAAAATCTCCTTCGCTTGTTCCGCCATCACCACTGAAGGCGACAGATACTTTATTTTCTTTGTTGAGTTTATGCGCAAGCGCAACGCCGTCAGCCAGTGCCAATTGCGGACCCAGATGAGAAATCATCCCGCAGATATGATATTCATTTGTGCCGAAGTGGAAAGAGCGTTCGCGGCCTTTTGAGAAACCGTTTTTGCTGCCTTGCCATTGCATAAACAGTTTTGCAAACGGAATTTCGCGCGCAGTGAAAACACCCAAATTACGGTGCAAAGGCATGATATATTCATCTTTGTCCAGAGCGAGAGTGGCGCCAACAGAAATAGCTTCCTGTCCGATGCCACTAAACCATTTGCTGATACGCCCCTGCCGTAGCAGAACGAGCATTTTTTCTTCGATCATTCTGGGACGAAGCAGCTCGGTATAAATCTTCAGTAATTGTTCTTTTGATAATCCCTTTTTCTGGAACTCCATAACAAGCAAAAAATAATGAATGGCAAAGGTAATTGTGTGAGCTGAGAAAGGGTAGATTTTTCTGCTCCAGCTAACATCTATAACAAATTATTGGTTATGACATAATGCACCAGTTCTGCTGTAGTTTTAGTACCGGTTTTCCGGCGAAGATTTCTTTTATGATTTTCTACTGTATGGTACGAAATGTTTACTGCAGCAGCAATCTGAGGAGTATTTAGTCCTTTCATAATCAGCTGAACCATTTCCTGCTCTCGGCGTGTAATATTTGGAAGGGAAACACTTTCCAGTTTCAACTGTTCGCCTGCAGCAATATGAAAATACTCGTTTTTATTATTAACCCTGTCAGTAACCGTCATCAAAATTGGACGTTGCTCAAAGTTAAAATGAGTTAAATCTGTTACCATCATCAATCCGCAGGTAGTTTTATTCTCATTGTTTACATACAGTCCGGGCATTTGAATCAATACCCAGCGATATTCCTTTTGTGCGTTTAACATTCTTGCATAGACATTAATGCGCACATCGGATTGTCTTTCGGCCGGCAGATTTACAATTTTTTCTAAAGCTAACTGTAGTGCTGAAAGTACGTAAAAACTATCTTCAGGATGAAGGTTTTCTACCAAAAAAGTTGGTGGTTTATTTTCCCATTCAGCTTTACTGAAAGGGCTCAACTCACCAATGTTTTCGCTGGCAACGGTAATTAATAGTTTGGCATTATCGCCAATAAACCAATAATATGGGCCAATGGCAAAGTTGGGTGCTTCCTTTATTTGTGTTGCAAAATAAGTTTCGTAGTCTGTAATGCCCAAATCCTTATCCGACTTGGCTATTGCTACAAAATTTTCGGTTGTAAGCGGACGTAACGTTTTCATTATTTTCAAATAATTGTGACTAAAAAACTTGCCAGCCTATCTAAAGCTTATTTAGAAAATGACAGATATCTGCTATTTTTTAGCAACCTGCTGCATAGTAGCTTGCAAATATATATAAATGTTTATTGGAGAGGAGATCAAGGTTTATGTTTTACAAAAAGCTAAATAAAAAATCTATGAAGAATTATCCTGAAAGAGCAACAGATCTTGTTGTCAAAAGTTGAAATTGGTAAAGGGATGAACCATTACAAACATAAAGAGTTGATTAGTATACAATGCCTGCTTATTATATTATTAGCCAGCATTGTATTTGTTTCTTGCAAGGAAAACAATCATCAACATTTGCCGATAGACCCGTCAAAAGCAGATTCGGCGCGCATAGCCGAATTGTTTACGAAAGCAAAATCCAACAAAGATTCCGGTACTGTTTATTTGAAACAGGCCGCAGCAATTGCCTATAATAATACTGTAAAAATTCAGGCAATTTATTTTGCCTTGCTGGGTAAAGATCTTATTTACAACGGTCAGTTGGGTGCTGCCGACAGTATTGCCAGTGTTGGTTTAAAGCTTAATTATACTTTGAAGGAAAACACGTTTAAAGGAAAATTTTATAACATAAAGGGGAATGTTTCCGGCTACAAAAAGAAGATTTATCAATCGATAGAATATTATTTATGCGCCGAGAAAATCTTTGAAACGGCAAAGGATTCTGCGGCATTGGCAGGCATTTACAGCAATGTGGCTAATTGTTATTTCAGCTTGAAAGATTACCCCAGCGCACACCAGTTTGCTACCAAAGCTTACGGATTATTGCCTAGTGTAAAAGAGCCAAACATCACCTCCAATATTATCACCACATTTGCAGTGTCGCTCAATAAAGTTGGGCGCAACCACGATGCGCTACCTTTTGTAAAAAAAGCGGATAGTCTCGCCGATGCTACACATAATAAAATGGCCAAACTGGCTGCCAGTATCGGCTTGGCAGAGGTGTTCAACTCTTTAAGGCAATATGACTCCGCTACAAAATATTACAATGTTTGTATTGCCGAAAGCAGGAAGACAGGTGTTAAACATTTTGAACTGATCGCCCAAATGGGTTTGCTGGCAATGTATGAAGAGCAGGCAAAAACGGAAGACATTTTAAGCTTATCTAACAGCATTATTGCTTTAGCAAACGAACAGCACAACACAGATGTATTACACACGGTCAAGCGCATCAGGGGTAAAGCTTTGGCAAAAGAAGGCGATTATCAAACAGGTTTTCAAATGCTGCAGGAATCTTACGCCTTATATGATTCTGTGGCCGGTGTGGAAAATCAAAAGAACATCAACGAACTGTTGGTAAAATATGATGCAGAAAAAAAGGAAAAAGAAATTCTGAATCAAAATTTACAATTGGCAACGCAGGAATCAAAATTGCGCAGCACTCAGATTGTCATATTGGCATTGGTGCTGATTTTAGCCATTTTTTCAGTTATCTATTTTTATGTGCGGAAACTCAACCGTGAGCGATTGTTGCGCCTCGAAATTGAAAAGCAAAAGAAAATTGGCGATGCATATATCCACGGCGAACAAAAGGAACGCACACGGCTGGCATTTGAAATACACGATGGTATAGCAAGTATGCTCACCGGTATCAGCTACAAACTACGCGCCGAAGACGCCAATAAAGAAGAGGTTCTTGCTTTGCTTAGTGGGTTACACGAAGATACGCGCCGCATTTCACATAGCCTGATGCCGATAGACTTTGAACAAAAAAATTTGGTGGAAGCTGTGAATAATTTGTGTGAGCGAATGAACACAAATGAAACAGAGATTCTCTTTTTTTCAGACACAGCAGCATTGGCCATCGACAAACAAAAAAGCTTGCTTTTGTACAGGCTTATACAAGAGCTTATCAATAACGCATTGAAATATGCACAGTGCCAAAGCGTATTTGTCCGGATAAAAGCCAAAGAAAAAAGTCTTATCGAAATCAGTGTAGAGGATGACGGGATGGGGCTGTCGGAGCATTTAATACAAACGGGCTTACGTAGTATTAAGGAACGTGTAAAATCGTTGCACGCTACAATTGACATCGATTCTAAAGCCAATGAAGGCACCACAATAAAAATTATTACAGACTATGAAAAAGTATAAAGTACTGATTGGCGACGACCATGAATTAATATTGAACGGTCTTACAGATTTGTTGTCGAAAATAGAAGAAGTAACACAGGTGGACACGGCCAATAGCCGAACGGATTTAATGAAAATGGCTACGGTTAAAAAGTACGATATCGTATTCCTCGATATCCATTTTGGCAAGCATGACGGCAGAGATATTGCATTGGAATTAAAGAATAAATATCCCAACCTGGTTTTGGTGGCGCTTACCAGTTTCGATGATAAAGATACCATTCAATCCACTGCCAATGCAGGTTTCAATGCTTTCTTTTTAAAATCAGATGATGTTGCAGAGATTTCAAAATGGATTAAAGCCGGAGATTTTGAAACAATGTACCTCAGTGTACAAACACAAAATTCTTATGCGCATCACACATTGATGAAAGATAACAAAGCCAAACACTCCATTCATCTTACCGTGCGGGAGAAAGAAATTTTGCGGCTCATTTTGGATGAGCATACAACAAAGCAAATTGCAGAAAAAATGTTCCTCTCAGAAAAAACAATTGAAAACTACCGTACTAATTTGATGCACAAGATTGATGCTACAAACCTGGCCGGGCTGGTAAAGAAGACAATTTTATTGGGCTTGCTCAATTAATTTTTTAGGGAAAACCCTTAAAATAAATAGGGTGATTCGCCTCTATTGATAAGTTTGGCATCTCCTCACTTTTGTATCACAAAATTATTACTTGTTTCAAAAAATACGGTTATGAAAAAAGCAATACTCTTCGCAGTCTTTTTGTTGGTCACATTTTGCGGATTCGGTCAAATGGATTACAAGTTCAACTACCAGGCTGTTGTTCGCAATGGGTCCGGCGCTCTTGTGTCAAGTGGCTCTACAGTGGGTGTGCGTATAAGTATTCTCGAAGGGTCTGCAAGCGGTACTGTTTTGTACCAGGAAACGCACAACGCTTTGGTCAATAATCCGCAGGGGTTAGTAAATCTTGTGATAGGGAGTGGTACACCCACGGTTGGTGCCATACTTTTTTCAGGAAAGTTCTACGATCTCACAATGGATAAATATTTAAAGGTGGAGATTGATCCTTCAGGTGGAGTAACCTATGCCGATCTTGGCGCTACGAAACTACAATTTGTGCCATACGCAGCACATGCATTCACTGCTACGAGAGCAGACAATGGGACTCAATGGGCAGATGGTAGTGTGTCGTCGATAAATTATACAGCCGGAACAGTAAATATCGGCACAAGCTCACCAACAGGATTATCTATACTAAATGCAGAGAAATCTATAAGCACCGATCACGTTGTGAGTGTGAAGCAAACAGGCACAGCGGGTGGGGTTTATCGTGGTGCAATTTATGGTGGTAACAACGCAACAACTGGCGGAGGAGTGGGTGTAATTGGCGAACACAATACAAATGGTTGGGGCGTTTATGGTACAGCTGGCGGCACCACCGGCATTGGTGTATATGGAGATGGCCCTGTTGGTGTGAAGGCAGAAAGTATTGCAACCAATGGTATTGCTATCGAATTGGATGGTTTTATGAAAGTGTCGGGTTCTAAAAAAACAGCATTTAAAACAACAGCTTTGGTTTCTCCGGCAAGCAATATCACCTTGTCTTATGGTGG
>DLGS01000452.1 GCA_002482815.1 Bacteroidetes bacterium UBA7688 | reverse complement strand
GCAGGAGGTCAATATATTTCCCAGCTGAATAACGAACAGCCTGTTGGCGAATGGCTGAATACCTATTCTTCCCTGCTGCAACAGGTCAATCATTTCAAAATCTACGAACGCTTAATTGCAGGAGCATTATTCAGGAAAGCCTACGGCAATGGTTTTGGCTGGAACCTATCAGCACTGTATGAAATCAGAAAGCCATTGCAAAACACCGCAGATTATTCTTTTGTTCAAAAGAGGATGATTAATCCTTATTCAGACAATACCCCATCAGAATTCGCTTTAAACCCACTGACAAAACATGATGCATTCAGCATTTCGGCTATGGTATACTTCAAACCCGGAGTCACTTATACTGAGTATCCAGATAAAAAAGTGATGCATCCAGGTAATGCTCCTTTATTTATGCTGAGCTATAGAAAAGGCATTCCCAATATACTGAACAGTGTGACGGATTTTGACAAATGGCAGTTTCAAATCAAAGATGAGATGAGCCTGAAAAGATGGGGAGGCCTGGAGTATAATGTATCTTTCGGAGGATTTATCAGCAGTAAAAACGTACAGATTCCTGACCTGAAGCATCTGATGGGCAATCAATACGTACTGGCGTCATCTTATCTGCAATCGTTTCAGCTTGCTCCTTATTACCGTTTCAGCAATACAGAAAAGCTGTATGCAGAGCTGCATGTAGAATACCTGTTGAAAGGATTGCTGACCAATAAAATTCCGCTCCTGCGTCAGGCACAATGGTATTTTGTTTTAGGGAACAATACGTTTTACGGGCAAAGCAAACAGTATTACACAGAAGCATTTATCGGTATTGATAACCTTGGCTTCAAAATTTTCAGGATGTTCCGCTTTGATTATATCAGGGGTTGGGACAGTTACAAGCAAAATTATTCCGGCTTTCGGGTGGGCCTGAAACTTGGTAATGTTGGATTTGGAACAAGCGATGAAAATGAATGTCTGATTTTTTAAGAACCAAATATGATTAATATTTTAGCCATAGAATCTTCCTGCGACGATACCGGTGCATCCGTCATATCGGATGGATTGGTATTGAGCAATGTCATTGCCGGTCAGAAAGTGCACGAACTGTACGGAGGGGTTGTTCCTGAAATGGCTTCAAGAGCACATATTGAAAACATTATTCCCACAGTTGAAATCGCCATTCGTCAATCCGGCTTAACCATAGAAGATATTTCGGCAGTTGCCTTTACGCAATCTCCCGGGCTGATTGGTTCTTTGTTGGTTGGTGCAGGTTTTGCCAAGGCTTTTGCACAAGCACGAAACCTGCCGCTGATTGCTGTACATCATATGCAGGCGCATGTGCTGGCTCATTTTATCCAGGAACCCAAACCTTCATTTCCATTTCTTTGCCTGACGGTTTCCGGCGGGCATACGCAACTGGTTTTATGTAAGAGTCATCTGGATATGAAAGTGGTGGGAGAAACGATTGATGATGCTGCCGGAGAAGCGTTTGACAAGACAGCGAAAATGCTGGGACTACCCTATCCCGGTGGACCCTTGATTGATCAATATGCTGCATTGGGAAACCCTCAGAAATTTCAGTTTCCGGTTTCCAGCCTTCCCGAATATCAGTTTAGTTTCAGTGGCCTGAAAACTTCTGTTTTATATTTTCTGCAAAAACAAAAAAAGGAAAACCCGGATTTTGTGGCAGAAAACCTGAACGATATTTGCGCCTCTGTTCAATATACCATTATCCAGATGCTGATGAACAAACTGAAAAAAGCGGCTAAAGATTTTGGTGTGAAGCATATCGGGATTGCCGGTGGTGTGTCGGCCAATAGCGGTTTGCGCAAAGCAATTCAGGACCTTGGCGACGCAAATAGCTGGCATGTACACATTCCGGACTTTCAGTATTGCACAGACAATGCCGCGATGATTGCCATAACCGCCCATTATAAATATCTGGCAGCTCAGTTTGCTGATTTAAGCACAATCCCATCTGCACGGGGAACCTGGGAAAATGAGTAACAGCTATTTTGAAATGAAACAAATGCGCATTGAGCAAGCTGATTGCGCAATGAAAGTGAGCACTGACGCCTGCATCCAGGGCGCCTGGACACCGATACTTCCGAATGTAAAAACAGTTCTGGATATAGGAACAGGCACGGGACTCTTGTCTTTGATGCTGGCGCAAAGAGTGGCCGGTTTAGAAATAGATGCCCTTGAAATTGATAGCCATGCAGCGGCTCAGGCAAGACTGAATGTTTCTGATTCACCTTTCTCAAAGCAAATTAATATCGTACATGCTGACGCGAAAAAATGGGAAGCTTCAAAAAAATATGATTTAATTATTAGCAACCCACCATTCTTTACCAAAAGTCTGAAGGGAGATAATGTACAAAGAAACGCAGCCCGTCACAACGATGATTTGAGCCAGGATGATTTGTGTAAAATGATTTTTGAGAATCTTTCTGACACGGGTTATGCATCCGTTTTGCTCCCTGTCAGCGAAAAGGAAAACTGGTTGAAAATTGCTACGCAAAGTGGTTTGTTTCAAAATGCCTGCCTTTCTGTTCAACCATATGAAACTTCAAAAGCAAACCGGAATATCTGGATTTGCTCAAAACTGTCATCCGAAACTTGCAGTGAAAACAAGCTGATTATTTACAAAAGCCCTGGCATCCACACAGCAGTATTTATTGAGCTGCTGCATCCGTTTTACCTAAATCTTTAAGTTCGACCTGTTTTTTATTAACCAGTAAAAACAAGGAGATAGACGCCCAGCCAATCCAGAACAGATAAAACCCAAGATGAAGACGCTCTCCTGCCCAACGATGGGAAAGATCTGTCCTGAAATCGTTGTAGGTAAAATATAAACCTACCAGCGCAAGGAACAAACAACTAAGCTGGACTAAAATACTGTTGCGGACGCGGAGTCTTTGCTGAAGAAAATATTGAATTGCCAGAAGTATCATCAGCACCACGAAGAAATATAAAGCCCCTTGCCACCAAACTTTCATAAAAGCATAGTATTGGTATTTCTTTTTGAAAATACTCATGCTGGTACGTGCCAGAAAGGACATTTTGGACAACAAGACACCGGCAATGAGCGAAAGACCGGCCAGAAATAGTATAAGGGAGAAATATCTTTTCATCATCAGGAATTTCAGCGCAAAAATACTCGTTTCTTTTATACAATTCTGAGCAAGAAAATAATACCTTTGCCAACCTTTGAAAAAGGCTTCGTAGTACAATGGATAGTATAAGAGTTTCCGAAGCTCCAGATCCAGGTTCGATTCCTGGCGA
>DLGS01000246.1 GCA_002482815.1 Bacteroidetes bacterium UBA7688 | reverse complement strand
GATGGTTCTGCCAACTCTTGCCCTTACATGTACAATTCAGGAAAATATAATCACGGTACGGTGTATGTCGTAGCTGGTTCTTCGGGTGCTGATGGTGGTGTACAGGCGGGTTATCCCCATGATGCAATGCCGTTTTCGGTAGATGATGGCGGTATGCTTTATCTTGAAATTGAAGACAATCGCCTGGATGCAAAATTCATCCGCAAGAATGATACCATCTCTGATAATTTCACGATTATGAAAGACGTGAAAAAGTCTTTTGATACGATTACCATTTATAAAGGAAATGCGGCAACCTTGGAAGCCACCTGGATCGGGTCGTATGCATGGAGCAGTGCTGACACTAACCGCAAGGCTACCGTGAAACCAACGGTTACCACGAAGTATACCGTAAAGGATAGCGCGACCAACACCTGCATGATGAACGAATTTGTGGTGAAAGTACTGGATACTTCAAAACCAACCGGCATCGCTACTGTGGTGAACGGACTGGATGAAAGTATTGTTTACCCCGTACCTGCCAAGGATGTGCTGTACCTCGAACTATATAATACGCACGAAGGCGAGTATACCTTCACGACATACGACCTGCAGGGAAAAGTTTTGCAGACAAGCAAACAATTCCTGAACACAGGAAAACAAAATATTGGCATTGATGTAAAGAGCCTGCCACTGCACCAGGTGCTTTTATTCAAAGTGGAAAACCAATCCTCCCACAAAACGTTCCGTTTTACAAGACAGGATTAATTCGTTTTTTACCGCAGGAATGAAACAAAAATGCCACAACAAATCGTTGTGGCATTTTTATTGGCTTAAGGTTTCGCATACCAGTCTCTCAGGCGGACCTCAATGTTTTTATCGCTTTTGTTCACCAGGTTTTTGAAGGTCGCTACATCGCTGAATCCGTCCTGGTTGCGGTAGTGATAAGGATACACAATCCGGGGTTTGAACTCTGCAGTGGCACTGGCAGCATGTTCTACCGGCATCGTATACGGCAGGTTCATGCACACGAATGCCACATCTATGTTCTTCAGGTTCCGCATTTCAGGAATGTCTTCCGTGTCTCCTGAAATGTAAATCCGCTTTCCGCCCATTTCCAGCACATAGCCGTTGCCCCTGCCTTTGGTATGTTTGGCGTCGGGTGATTCAGGGAGGTTATACATGGGGATGGCCCTTATCGAAATGCCTTCTGCTACTGTATTGGCGCCGTTATTGATGACTATTAATTTATCCTTGTATTGTTCCGGCATCAGGTCAGCTACTGCCTTCGGTACAATCAACTTTGCCTTACTTGTATTCAGTGCTTTGAGGGTAGCCGTATCCATGTGGTCGCCGTGGATATCGGTAATCAGGATTAGGTCGGGAGCCTCCTGCCCCTTGTAAGCTTTCGGGTCGTTGTAAGGATCTACATAAATGATTTTGTTGTTCCAGCTCAATACCATTGCGGCATGAAAGATGGGTTGTATTTTCAGGTCACCGTTGGCAGTTTTTACTTTGTCTGCTGCCGGCAATTGTGCTATTGATGCAGAAAGGCTGCCCAATATTCCTAATGCTGTCAAAACCAGTATACGCTTCATAAGATTGTTTTGTTTGTCAATTTCGGTCGATTCCGGAGCCTGTAAAAATTTTGTGTAATAAACTTTTCCCAAAACACATCATTGACGGATTTATAATGTCCTGAGTTTGCTTCGGCCATCTTTTTATTAGCTAATAATTCAATAACTTAAAATTGTTTTAGCGCTGCAAACGGCACTTTCTTTTTTGGTAATTTAGAAGCACTAAAACGACCGCTAATGGAAAAGTTACTGCTTGAAGCAATATACGAACTCACCCAATCTGTACAGATTCTTGCATTGAAAGTGGACGAACTGGATAAAAACACCAGCATACTCAACGAATACCAGATGGATGTAAAAAACCTGAGCAACAGGCTAAAGTCTGTTGTAGAGAAAATGGAACAAAACGAAGCTTCCTGAACAAATAACGCCACAAGATGATTGTGGCGTTTTTGATTGTATAAATTATGTGGTCTGCAATCTCATCTTCAGGATAGGATGGTCTTTCCCTTCATTGTCTTTTTCCTCCCTGCCATAGACAGTAAAGCCCGATTTCAGGTAAAACTTACAGGCTGATTTATTTTCCTCATTCACATCCACCTCGTTTGCATTCAGTTCGCCGATGGCAAAGGTCATCAGTTTATTGCCCAACCCTTTTCGGGTATGTTCCGGCGCCAGAAACAACATTTCAATTTTCTGCTCACTCAATCCTATAAAGCCTGCGACTGTATTGTTGTCTGTCAGGCAATAAACCTGAAAGTCGCTGAAGTCAATGCTTTCAACGATTGATTTATAATAGTCTATCTCAGCGGCAGATAGAAAATGATGCGTGGCTCTCACTGATTTTTCCCATACGGCAATGACTTGCTTTCTGTGTTCAGGGGTATATTTTTCTATGGTCATACTTTGGTTTCGGGTTTGAAATAATTACACTTCCGTCTCTGCTGCCGGTTTTACCACTAGAGGATATTTTGTTGGGGTCATATCTGCCCACAGCCAATTGTACTGTTCAATTACTTTGGCAGCAGGGGCGATAGCACGGTCGGCAGTGGTGTGTGCGTCGGCGATAACTGTTACACGGTAGTCTTTGCTGAGTGCAGACTTAACAGTGGTGTCCACACAAAAATCGGTGGCACAACCTGTGATGAATAAGGAAGTGATTTGGTGCTGTTCCAGCACTTGGCTCAGTTCAGATTTGTAGAAACAATCATTGGCTGTTTTACTGAGAAGGTGATCGCTTTCGGCCACATTCAGTTCAGACAGCAATTGCCAGTCGGAGCTGCCGGGGAGGAAACAATTCTCTTTCGTGCCGTCGTGCCGGATAAAGATGACGGGAAGATTCTTTTCGCGGAGACGGGCTGCCA